>CAYZIV010000124.1:0-5051 GCA_964478475.1 uncultured Gammaproteobacteria bacterium
GTCCATAACAGCGGTTATGATGTAAGAATGCTGTTTTTCAAGGTTCCGGTTCAAAATAAATATAGTTCTTCAACAGAAGTGACTGAGGAAGAAATGCGATTGTTTGACCAATCAGTTCTTGAGTTTAATCCTGATCTTGTTGTATTTACCCTTGTTTCTTCAGTTTTCGGGCTTTATAAAAAAGTTTACGACAGGGTAAAAAATCTCGGAGATTATAAAATTATGGTAGGAGGCTGGCAAGCTTCATTGAATCCTGAAGAATGCATTAAATATGCGGATTTTGTCTGTGTCGGAGAAGGTGAAGATGCTGTTTTGGAAGTTGTTGAAAAACTTTTCAACGGTGAATCCGTTGATTCTGTGGCTAATATTTGGGTAAAAAAAGAGAATGATATAATTAAAAATGACCCGAGGCCGCTTATAGAGAACCTTAGCGGTTATCCTGTTCCTGTTTTTGATGATGCGCTATCAAGTTATATAGAAAATAATCAGCTTATAAACAGCGAAGTGTATAAAGAAAATACCCGTTACGGGATTATTGCGGGACGGGGGTGTCCTTATAGCTGTACTTATTGTTCCAATGTGTATTTAATGCGGAATGTTTATCCTCAAAAATGGGCAAGAATAAGGTATAGAAATCCAGGTCACGTAATGGAAGAATTAATTGCGGTTAAAAAATGCCTCCCAAAAATCGAGAGAATAAATTTTTACGATGAAGTTTTATTGCCCAGCATTGAATGGGCTCAGGAGTTTTTCACCAGATATAAAAATGAAATCGGGCTACCTTTTTATTGTATGTTTTTCCCCGGGACGGCAAAAGAAGAGTTTGTGAAAATTTTAAAAGAACATTTGCTCGCAGGGGTCTGGATTGGGGTTCAATCAGGGTCAGAAAATATCAGAAAAAATATTTTTAAAAGATATTATAAAAATTCAGCGATTATTGATCAGGCGCAAATTTTCCATAAATACGGAATTAGCGTAAGGTATGATTTCATTTTTGATAATCCGTTTGAGAGCTTCGAAGAGTCACTGGAGTCTGTAGATCTAATGCTTCAGCTACCTCAGCCGTTTTCTATGAATCTTTTTTCCCTGAAATATTTTCCTAATACCGAAATAACAAATATGGCCTTAGAAGCAGGTCACATTAATCAAAAAGATCTTGATGATAAACGCTCAACAGACAGGGATGGCTATTGGGTTAAACGGACTGATGAAAACAGCGACAGAAATTTTATAAACAACCTTGTTTTTTACATCAATAAAAAAGCAATCAAATCAGAACTGAATTCGCGAGAAATTACGGACATTATCCAAGATTACAGGTCATCAAAAAGTGTCGCCGCCATAAGAGAAAAAATCAAAACGGTGAAAAATTAATCCACTATTTTCATAACCGTATCCATCATTTCTTTTTTCGCGTTAATGACGTTTACAGCGGCTTCAATTTGAGTTCTTCCCGTAACTGTAGTGATGGCGAGGTTTATTTCATTACTCTCGCCTGCGTTATATTTTTCCAGTTCGTTAAGCATTTTTGCTTGAGAACTTATTATGGCTTTATCTTCAACATCAAAATTGTTCAAATTCCCTCTGGATGGTCTATTAAAACATCCGGAAGGATAAATTCTCTGTACTCCATTAACATTTTCTATCATTTTCGGTCCTTGAAAACTTTTTCCTGATAGATATGTTCCACATCTTTGTAAATACTAAACCATAAAGACCTAATCAGGGTTACATATTTTAAAAAAGTATGAGGTGAAATTTATTTGATTAATGCCTGAATTTCTTTGAATTTAGGATGCTTTGAGGTTTTCAAAAGCTCAAAGAGAACTATTTCAAAAGAACTGGTCTTTGCCCTTGCTTGTTTCATTTTTTCGATGCCGGCATTAAATTCGAATTCTCTGCGGGATGCTGTGATGTCCTGAATTATTTCCACTGAATAACTTTGTGCAATTAGCTCTGCTGCTGTTTGATAAACACAAATATGAGTTTCAATCCCGCATATTAAAATATTTTTCCTGTTAAAGCCGGTTAATATGTCCTTAAAACCGTTTTCGCTACAGGCATTGAAAGCTGTCTTTTCAAAAAACATTGTGTCATCGGGTGCTTCCTGCTTAATTTTTTCTAAAGTTGACCCGAGTCCTGCTGGGTATTGCTCTGTAATTATGGTTGGTATGTTTAAAATTTTTGCCGCGCTTGCCAGTTTCGCCGCTTTTGCCGAAATTGTGTCTTTTTCCAGCATATTTACCAGTTTTTCCTGGATATCGATCATTAAAATCAGAGAATTTTCCGTATTTATCATCTGTGTAAATTTCCTTATTTATTGCTTTTTGATAATATTTTATCAATAACAAAGGAATTTTTTATGATAATTGCAGAAATTAAAGATGCTAATTTGCATTATGGACTAAATGAGAATATTGAAAAGGCTTTCAGGTATATAGAGACGACAGATTTATTAAATCTAGCCAACGGCAGGTATGAAATTAATGGAGATGATGTTTTTGCAGTTGTTCAGGACTACCAAACAAAGCCTTATACAGAAGGCAATTGGGAAGCGCATAAAAAATACGTTGATATTCAATACATAATTACAGGCAGGGAAAAAATCGGTTGCGGGACTGTAGGGAATTTCTCGGCGGTTACTGATTATGACAGCGAAAAAGACATTTTTTTCCTAAAGGGAGATGGTGATTTTTCGCTGTTAAACGAAGGCTATTTTGCAATAATTACTCCTGAATTCGCTCATATGCCTTCAATTTCAGCAGGAAAATCTTCCGAATATGTCAAAAAGCTTGTGGTCAAAGTCAAAGATTGGAGGTAAAAAAGTTTTTTCCCTAAGTCGAGTTTTATAGAAATTATAGGTCCATATTTTTATAGATTTTATCGATATTTTTAAGATACTCTTCAGGCTTAAAGCAGGTTTCGATTTCCTGCACGGAGAGTTTTTCCATAATTTCTTTGTCCTGCAACAGGTTTGCCTTAAAATCTCCTTGCGGGTTATTCCACGCCTGATGGGCATTTTTTTGGACCATCCTATAGGCATCCTCTCTCAAGACTCCTTTGTTGCAGAGGGCAAGCATAACTTTTTGCGAATAAATCACTCCGCCATAGAGATGTGTGTTCTTTTTCATGTTTTCAGGATAAACTTGCAAATTTTCCACGACATTCTTAAACCTGTTAAGCATATAGTCAATCAAAATAGTAGAATCAGGGAAAATAACTCTCTCGACAGAGCTGTGACTAATATCACGTTCATGCCAGAGCGGTATGTTCTCGAGTGCGGCAATGGAATTAGACCTCACAAGCCTCGCGAGTCCGGTTAGATTCTCGCCGCTGATAGGATTTTTCTTATGCGGCATCGCTGATGAGCCTTTTTGTCCTCTGGAAAAACCTTCTTCGACTTCTAAAACTTCCGTTCTTTGCAGATGTCTTAGCTCTATGGAAAATTGTTCTATGGTGGACGCTATTAGTGCAAGGGTTTGCATATAATTCGCATGAATATCGCGCTGGATTACCTGGGTGGTTACTTTAGCCGGTTTTAATCCAAGATCTTTGCAAGCCATTTCTTCTACTTCAGGTGAAACATTGCTGTAAGTTCCGACTGGTCCGCTTATCATTCCAATGTTTATTTCTTCGCAGGCTGCCTGGAACCTTTCTTTATTTCTTTGCATAATATCAAGCCATAAACACATTTTATGCCCGAATGTAGTAGGCTCAGCGTGAATCCCGTGTGAGCGTCCTATGCATACAGTTTCTTTGTGTTCTATAGCTTTTTTTCTTATAGAATCTATTACTGCGTCAATATCTTCTGCTATAAGACTGTTTGCCTGTTTGATTTGTAATGCAAGAGCCGTGTCCAGGACATCAGAACTCGTCATTCCCATATGAATATATCGCGAAGATTCCCCTACGTACTCAGCTACAGAGGTTAAAAACGCTATCATATCGTGTTTGACTTCTTCTTCAATTTCATCAATTCTTTTTACGTCGAAATCAGCCTTGGTTTCAATTTCTGCCAGCGCATCATCGGGTATATTCCCCAGTTTGTTATGTGCCCGGCAAGCCGCTTTTTCAACCTCCAGCCAGCATTTATATTTATTTTCAACTTCCCATATTTTTGCCATCTCAGGGCGGGAATATCTCTCTATCATTTCAACTCCTTTTATGCTCAAATTGGTTTATACAATAGTGATAGAAACTGCATAAGTCATTCATAATTATATCAGAGTTATCTCAATTGTTATTTTAAATTAAAATATTACAAGCAATCTAATGATATTATTTTAATTATGATAAATAAAAAACCTAATATTAGCTTAATAAGTCTGGGTTGTCCCAAAAATCTCGTTGATTCAGAGAATATGTTGGGAATTTTAAAGGAAGAGGGATTTAAAATTACTTTGGAAGAAGCTTCTGCTGATATTGTAATAGTGAACACCTGTTCTTTTATTAAAGAAGCAGAAAAAGAATCCGTGAGAACTATACTTACTCTTGGACAAGCAGAAAAAAAAGTGATAATTGCCGGCTGTCTGGCTCAAAAATATAAAAAAGAACTTCAAGAAGCAATCCCTGAAGCTGTTGCTTTTCTCGGAACAGGCGATTTCCAAAAAATTGGGAAAGTTGTTAAAGACTTGATAAATGGAAATAAAACTGTTTATGAAGTGTCCGAAGCTCCTGAATACAAACATCAGGAAGATGTAAAAAGATTTCATATTACAGTGGGAGCTGCTTCTTATATAAAAATTGCTGAAGGCTGCGATTATTCCTGCTCTTTTTGCGTTATACCTTCTTTAAGAGGTAAATATAAAAGTAGATCAATAGAATCAATCGTTCAAGAAGCAAAAGAACTGGGAAAAGAAGGTCTAAGCGAAATAATTTTAATTGCTCAAGATACCACAAATTATGGCAGGGACCTATACGGAAAGCCCACTTTAAACAAGCTTCTCGAGGAATTAAACAAGATCGAGGAGATTTCCTGGATACGATTAATGTATTTTTATCCGTCAACATTCAGTCAAGAGCTTATAAATACCATGGCCAGGCTGGAAAAG
>CAYZIV010000125.1:0-5028 GCA_964478475.1 uncultured Gammaproteobacteria bacterium
CGCAATTAGCTAAAAATCAATAATAACTTAAAGAACCCCTTTTGTAGAAGGCGTAATATCGGGATGCTCAGTATCAATACTGCATGCCATTCTCAAAGCGCGGGCAAAGGACTTGAACACGGACTCAATTTTATGATGAGTGTCTTCTCCGCTAAGAAGCCTAATGTGAATTGTAATCTTGGAAGCAGCCGCGAAACTGGAAAAAAAGTGTTTAAGCAAAATGGTTTCAAAATCGCTAACTTTCTCTTCAGCAATTGGAACGTCAAAACCGCAGAACGGACGACCGCTTATATCAATGGAAGTAAGAGTTAACGCTTCATCCATAGGTATTGTAGCCGAGCCATAACGCTTTATCCCCTTTTTATCGCCAAGTGCTTTGTAATAAGCATTTCCAAGAGTTATAGCAACATCTTCCACTATATGATGAGGGTCTTTATCCTTTGTTTCAGCTTTGACTTCAAGGTCAAAATACCCGTGAGAAGCAAGCTGTTCAAGCATATGATCCAGAAAAAGAATGCCTGTGCTTATATTTTTTTGCCCTGTACCGTCGAGGTTAAGGGCTATTTGAATTTCGGTTTCGAGAGTTTTTCGCTCTACAGTGCTTTTTCTCATTTGTCTATTCCAAAAATTAATACCACTTAACTGATAATACCTGTTTTTTCCAAGTTCATCAATAGCTCGGGCAAATCTGCGGTGTTTTCTAGAATTTCAACCGCCCCGTAAGCTGCAAGAGCCCTCCTAAGATCATCGCTCTTATCCTGCGGAGGAAGCACGCCTATACCATTGACGCCTGCTTGCTTGACTGCAAACATATCATCAACCGTATCACCAAGATAATAGGTATTCTTAGGTGAAACCACTCGCAAAATCTCATAAACCCCTTGCGGATTAGGTTTTTGCTTGTTCCTTGGCAGGTCATCCATCGTAATTACAGGATGAAAATATTTTTCAATACCCCAATTTTTCAAAACAAATTCGGCCTCTTTTTTCGGTCTTCCCGTAAATACCGCCAGATCATACTTATGAGCAAGCTGAGCTATTTGCTCAGCTGATATGAGTGCCTTTTCATTAAGAATAAACCCGTTTCCATTGCTGCCCCAGTATAATTCCTGAAACTTAGCTATCAAATCAGAAAAAGAAACGCTAATTCCGGCTTTTTCCAGCAGGTAAAAAGTCAAATCCCAATCATTATTTAACCCGCCTTGATTTTTAGCAGCTTGAATCTGTTCTTCTGTGAGCTTTTTTCCGGAAAAACTTTCATAAGCTCCCCTGATAGCAAGCTGATAAGAGTTGCTGGTATCTACCAGCACCCCGTCCATATCAAATATAATAAGATCGCGCGGCTTCAGTGATTCGAGAATATATTCAGCGTCTGTCACAGCAGGTATTGAAATTCGCAAACAGTTCTCCAGCCCAGGTGTCTGCTCGAAATTCTTAACTTTTATGCCCGATTTTAAAAGCTTCTTATAAATAAAATCTGCCTTCTCGCCAAAATCAATAAGTAAAAAATTGGCATCACTGTGATAAATCTTTTGAGCAAAAGACTTTAAGCCTTTAATTAAAATACTTTTCGCTTCTCTCACTTGAGATACAACATAATTAAGATGATCAACATCATCCAACGCTGCACATGCCGCTTTTACAGCTACGGTGTTAACACTGTAAGGCTTTATAACCTTTTTAACATGTCTAACATTCTCTTGACATGCCAATAAATACCCGAACCGCAGCCCCGCAAGCCCGAAATCCTTGGACATTGACCTTGCTATCAAAATATTCGGATATTTTTCGATTAAATCCGCAAACGATTCATCAGCATAACTCACGTAGGTTTCGTCAATTAAAACATACTTGTCCTGAGCTACCTCTAAGATTTTTAGCAAATCCTCTCTTGCAATCGATTCCCCTGTGGGGTTATTCGGCGAAGTCACAATAATTAATTTTGTTTTTTTGTCAATATTTTTTATCACCTCATCGACAGGAAAATCCCACTTTTCGCCGTACGAAATTTCTCTATACTCACACCCCAGAGTCCTGGCATAGATTTTAGGCATTAAAAACGAAGGGGTAACCGTCAATACAACATCATGCGGTTCTACAAAAGTGTCGAAAACATTGCTGATAACCTCATCAGCCCCGTTGGCAGGAAGTATCATGTCGGTTTTTACACTGTTATACACGGCAAGTTTCTCAAGAACCTCGCCATAAGCGGGATAAAACTTAATATCTTCAGGCGACAACCCCCTTAAAGCTTCTAAAACCGCAGGTGAAGGTCCTATGTTGTTTTCGTTGACATCGAGTTTTAATTTATAATTATCCAAAAATAATGGAATCTCATATCCGCATGCGTCTAAAATATTTTTTCTGGGTGAGCTCATTTTTCGTCTGATAAATTTTTTGCCAAATCATCTTTATTGTAAATAAAACCCCATAAAATAGCCATAAAATCCTATAAATTATATGAGATCAATTACTGAAATCGCAGGGCTCACAACACATAACAAAAATAATCCTTTTACAAAACCTGACGATTATGGCATTTACGCCAATTTTTTCAAAAAACCGCCCGATAAAAATCAATATAAATCCCATAAAAAACCAACAAGTTTTCAATAAAAACCCATATAAATTACTTAAAAAAACTGCCTATTTTAAGATGTTTATCCACAAACTGCTTTGACCACAATGGGGATAAAAACCCGTAAACTTCGAGCTTTTTGGCAAAAATTGCTTTAAAAGGGTCGCCCGTAGAGACTAAAACACCGTCTGGAGTTTTTTCTAAAATCTTACCCGCTTCTTGCACAGGGGTTTCAAGACTTACAATCTCCGTGTTTCCAATAAACAGGAAATCTTTGCCGTAAGCTGTATAGCATTTCATCCACGGATAAAGCCCTCTGATTTGATTATGTATAGACTCAGCCGGCTTTTCCCAGTTTATAATCGCATTATCCTCTGATAGCGCATTAAAATATGATGCTTTCTCTTCATCTTGCTTAACTGGAATAAGTTCTCCCTTCTCTAGACTACTCAAAAGAAGCCTGACTGTCTCTTTCGCCTTAAACGCACATTTATTTCTAAGAGTTTCTCCCGTATCATTCAGTGTCACAGGCACTTCCGCCTGCATAAGAATTTCACCGGCGTCTATCTTTTCGCTCATAAGATGAAATGTAACTCCCGTAACTGTTTCACCTGCCATAATTACTGAAGTATAAGGATTACTGCCCCTATGCTTAGGAAGCAAAGATGGATGACAGTTTATACAGGCTAATTTGGGCAAGTCGATAATTTCCTGCTTAAGGATCTCGCCCCAGGAGCTTACTATTATTACATCAGGGTTTAGCTGTTTTATTTGCTTTATAAACTGTTCACTGTTTGCATTTTTAGCATTTATTTCTTTAATTTTATTAGATTTTATAATTGTTAACAAGTTATTAGGCATGAAAAAGTCCCTAAAAAAAGCAGATACAGGATTGGGTCTTTGCTTTTCCCACCTCATGACGCCTACAACTTGATGTTTTGCCCGCAAAACCCCCAAAACTATCGATTGAGCTAACTCACCATATCCTAATATCACTACTCTAAGCATTTTTTACGATTCTCTTTGTATTTTTTCCTGATGAAAAGCCCACGCCGAATGATTGTGAATACTTTCAAATGCCTCGCAGTCAACTTCAAACCAGGTTATTTCCTTTGTATTTCTTATTTTGACTATGATATCCCTTAAAAGATCTTCTACGAATTTGGGGTTATTATACGCCATTTCCGTTACGTACTTTTCATCTTCCCGTTTTAATAACGGATAAATCTGACAGCTACCGCAGGTTTCCACTAGTTTTATCAAATCTTCAATCCAGATCATATTATTAGGATCGTAAGATATCTTCAAACTTACCAAGGTACGTTGATTATGAGCTCCGTAGTCGGAAATTTCCCTGCTACAGGGACATAAAGTCGTCACAGGAACTTCTACTCCAAGTATAAAATTATAATCATTTTCAACCAAAACCCCTTCAAAACAACATTTATACCCCATAGGACTCTTTAAACTACTGATAGGAGCTGTTTTATCTATAAAATAATTGAATTCGAATTTTAATTTCGCACTTCGAGCAGAAAGTTTATTCTTTACTTCTTCAAGACACCCCTCTATATCCACTCCCAATAAGTTTCTTTGCCCCCATTCACAAAGAATTTCTATAAAACGCGACATATGAGTCCCCCTATATTCCTTAGGAAGAGCAACACTCATCTCGGCATTTGCGCTTACAACCTGCTCAGAATCATTTTTTCGCTGAATAATGAGCGGAACTTCAACGTTTTTAACACCTACGTACTGAATATCAATACCCCTGTTGTCAGGCAAATTTTGAATATCTTTAAGATCAAATTCAATCATTTATTAAAATATTATTATTCTTCTAATTCAGCCGCTTCCTGGGCTGCTATTTCATCAAACTCTTTTTGCAATTCATTAAGTTCATCTCTGGACAAAGCTTTTAAAAGTTTTTTAGCAGCTGATTTTTGCACATTGAGAGGAGCTGCTCTCAAAAGCTCAATCGCTCTAATCATCAAAGGATCGCTATCGTACCATCTATTACCTTTGCCTTCATACTTTTTTACTGTTTGATAAACCCTTTCTATAATATCGGAAGCAACAACTTCCTGCAATTTAAGCATAAACTCCGCCGCTTTATCCTTTTTAACATCCGGAGATAGTTGCAAAAGCTCTATAGCCTCACTTAAAGTAGGGTCAGTATCATACCATCTACGATTTTCCATCCATTTCCCTTTCTTTATATATAACCAAATTAATATAATTTTTATTATAAAAAAGTATTTTTATTATATAGCTAAAATTTAAATATATCCACCAGAATAATAATGCCATTCTAAAAACCTCTTATAATGCTAAGATTTTCAGAATAAAATTCGGTCTTTTAAAACTCTTAAATTTTTTCTTGAAAATAAAAATCTATTACTTTATAATTTATAAAGCATTTGGGGCTGTAGCTCAGTTGGTTAGAGTGC
>CAYZIV010000126.1:0-5010 GCA_964478475.1 uncultured Gammaproteobacteria bacterium
TTTTGCAGAGAAAATAAACCTGTTGAGTTCTTCTGTAGTCTTATCCAACCTTTCTGGCTGTTTTAAAAATTTAAGCAAACATTCTTCGTTTTTATTCATTCAAAATATTTTCCCCAGACACATTTAATCTTTAATAAAATAAGTTTGCCATTTATTAATTTACATAACATCATTCATGAGGTGAATTTAAAGTATGCGGTGAGGTTTAGACCATCATTTAAAAAGAGTAAAACCCACTCGTTTTTTCATTTGGTTTAAGTATAGATTTTTTAATTTAGAACAATTCAATACTTTATTAGAATTAAAGATAATGCTAAAATTCCCCCATTGGGTATAAAAAAAACTTTTTATTTCAATTATTGATAAAACAAACAAATTTAAGGAGAAAATTATGAATATAGACAAAATTCAATCATTATTGGCAGATGAAGCCAAATTTCTTTTGGAATATGAGGCTAAAGTTTCTAAAGAACTATTATATCTTCCCGGAGGAGATTTTGTAGACAGAATAGCAATGGATTCAAACAGAAACAATAAAGTTCTGGGGAATTTAAACTGGCTGTTTCATCACGGCAGACTCAGCGGAAGCGGTTATCTTTCAATATTGCCTGTTGACCAGGGAATTGAACATTCAGCAGGGGCTTCATTTGCGCCAAATCCAATTTATTTCGACCCGGAAAATATTGTAAAACTGGCTATAGAATCAAATTGTAATGCTATTGCAAGCACACTGGGCGTACTAGGAAGTGTTTCAAGAAAATATGCTCATAAAATTCCATTTATAGCAAAGCTTAATCATAATGAACTGCTTACATATCCTAATAAATACGATCAAATTCCATTTGGAACGGTAGAAGAAGCCTGGAATATGGGCGCAGCAGGTGTAGGGGCAACCATTTACTTTGGCTCCAAAGAATCCGACAGACAAATTATAGAGATTGCAGAAGCGTTTGAAACTGCCCATGACCTGGGAATGTTCACTGTTTTATGGTGTTATTTAAGAAACAAAGACTTTAAAAAAGACAAGGATTACCATGAATCAGCAGATTTAACCGGTCAGGCAAATCATTTAGGAGTGACAATTAGAGCCGACATCATAAAACAAAAACAAGCTGTAAATAACGGCGGATACAATGAAATAAAATTCGGAAAAACACATCCTAAAGTTTACTCAGACTTAACATCTGATCATCCTATTGATCTTTGCCGTTACCAGGTTCTGAATTGTTACTGCGGAAGATCAGGGCTTATAAATTCCGGCGGAGCTTCCGGAGAAAACGATCTTGCTCAAGCGGTCAGGACTGCTGTAATCAACAAAAGAGCCGGAGGAATGGGTTTAATTATGGGAAGAAAAGCTTTCCAAAAACCTATGAAAGACGGCATTGAAATGATACAAGCAGTGCAAGACGTTTATTTATCAAAAGAAGTATCTATAGCATAAATTTTTACTCATTTTAAAAGGTTACGGAATAAAAATTCCGTAACCTTTTGGATTGCTTTTAAACAATTGTTAATGGGCCATGCCTTTTTCTATTTTATGGCCTGAGGTAACCACAACTAAATGATAAATAGCTGAAAGACCAACAAGAGAATAAATTATTCTTGTCAATATAGTCATTTCACCAAATAAGAAAGAAACAAGATCAAAGGCAAAAAAGCCTATTAAACCCCAATTTAGAGCCCCAATAATAATTAATGCATAAGCTAATTTTGTTAAGTTTTGCATAACAGGAAAGCCTCCTTGTATATTTTTTTATTAGATATCATATTTCATCACTATCAATATAAAGATATTTACAGCGTAAATAAACACTCTAAATGTTTATTTAAATAATCATTAACTAGCCCGATTATACTAATTAACCATACTTATAATTTTCTTAAATACACATAAAAAATTTTTAAGAGATAATTAAATAAATACAAATAATTCAAAAACAATATGCTTTTATATCAATTAATACAATTACTTTTTTCCGATCCGCTCCAGTTTTTAATAGCGATACTCTTGCTTGTAATACCGCTATTAATAAGCATCACCGTCCACGAATGGGCTCATGGTTATACAGCTTATAAATTCGGTGATATGACCCCAAAACAACAAGGGAGGCTTTCTTTTAATCCTTTTTCACATCTCGATCCGATGGGGACACTTATGCTGTTTATAATAGGAATTGGCTGGGCGAAACCGGTTGAGATAGACCCCAACAACATAAAAAACAGGTATAAACTTATGCTGGTGAGCTTTGCAGGACCATTTAGCAATTTTGTCCTTGCTGTTATTTTCGGATTTCTGCTTTATTTTGCTGTTGTTAATTTTGGCATAAACCCTTTTAATTTAGGAAATGAAGAAGAATTAACGAACGGATTAGCTTTGCTGGTGATTTTTCTCTTAACTATAATTATTAGAATTAATATTGTTCTGGGTATATTCAACTTATTACCGCTTCCTCCTCTTGATGGGTCGAACATAATAAGCAATTTACTGCCTGAAAGCCTTGCAAGAGCTTATTATAAACTTGCTCCGTTTAGTTTGCCCATATTATTTTTGATATTAATCAGCGGCGGAGTAAGAATTATTTTTAATATTGCAGAAAAAATTCAAACCACATTACTTGTTTTTATAGATTCTATTTTATTTAACGTATTTTAATCAACCTGAGTCGCGAATTAATTTTTAGTGAAATTTCTCAAAATCCCCGCCCACATCCACCCTTAAGAGTAGTTAAAGGCTCCGCCTTTAACAATTCCATATAGATTTTGAGAAATTTCATTAGACTATTATTGTTTTTTATCTAATTCGCGACTCGAGTTAATCAATTACTCTGCTTAAATAAATTCTTTTATAGTTCCAGTAAGAACCGAAGACTTTTTTAACGTAATCTCTGGTCTGATTGTAAGGAATATTTTCAACGAACTTGTCAAGATCATCAAGAGAGAGCTTTTTTTGCCAGGTTTGAACAGCAGTAGGTCCGGCATTATAAGCAGCAACAGCAAACAACATATTTCCATTAAAAACTTCACTGGTATAACCCAGATAAGCTGCGCCGATCATTATATTTGTTTCAGGATCAAATAATTGATGAGTAGTGTATCTGCCCATTTTTCTCCATCTTGTAATATCCTGAGCCGTTATAGGCAAAACCTGCATAAGCCCTCTTGCATTTGCCGAGCTGACCGCAAACGGGTTAAAATGACTTTCTTCTTTCATAACCGATATGACAATATAAGGATCCAGACTGTTATATCTCGAATTTTTATTAATATCTTCAACATGATAAATGGGATAAATCAGTTTCCAAACAGGATGATTGTTATTAGGCCGATTTAAGAGATCTCTCATTTCATTTCTCGCTAAAATTATTGAACGCTCGAGTTGTTCAGATTTTTGAAACATTACCCAGCTTTCGAGAAAAGGATCTTTCGAAACAAAAAGCATAGCTGTGTCATAATCGCCCAAATAAAATAATTCAGCTGCTTGGATAGAGTGTTTTTCAGCAATTTCATCGTAGGAATAAGGAAATTCTTTTTCCTGTAACTCTCCAGGAAGCCTGTTTTCTATGGATGTTTTCCATCCATTATCTTGTTTTCCATTTAAAGCATTTATTCTTCCGGTTGCCCTAAAGGCATAATAACTATCAGGAAAGAAATCTATAACTTTTTTATAAAACTTTTGAGCTTCTCTCTTATTATTTTTATTTTCAAAAATTTTTCCCATCCAGAAATTAACGGCAGGTGAAGCATTTTTATTTTCAAATTTAATTATATGTTCTTTTCCAAGCTCAAGAGCTTTATTATAACTGCCTTTATCATATTCGTACCAAAATAAATTCCATAAAGCTTCAGAAGCATAATTTCCTAAACGATAGTCGTTATAAATTTCTTCATAATTTTTTCTTGCTTTTTTCAAAGAAAGGAGCTGTGCATGGTGATAAAGAGCAAAATCTCTTGCCCTGTCTGTCCATCTTAAAATATCAGACCAGCTTTTAAACTTGGTTTCATTATTAACCTCAACATAAAAACTCATTAAGTTTTCAATTCTTGCCCTGTTCATACTGTCATCCAGATAATTAATAAGCCCTTCTCTAAACATAGAAGCCGCTTGTCCTTTATTTCCAAGAGCTCTATGGCATAGTCCTCTATAATACCAGCTTTCACTAAGAGGAAGCTGATTAAAAAACTTAAGTGCCTGGTTATATTTTTTGTTCATAAAAAGAGCTATGCCTGCGTGATTTTTATCGCTTAATTCAGGAAAGTCAAAGCCAAGAGATTTAAGTCCCTCGTAACTTTCCAAGGCAAATCTTCCCGCAGGAGCAAGAGCTATATACTTAGACCAATATTTTATTGCCTGATCAGGGTCTTTATTTTTATTTAATACACCAAGATAATAAAAACTTCCAAGAGCATATTCGGTTCCGGAGAAGTTTTTAATAGTATTTAAAAACTGCTTTTCAGCTTCAATATGATTTTTTAACCTCATATAAGCCTGCCCCAGATTATAACTTACAATAGGAGCAAGCGGACTTTCAGGAGAAGAATTCAAAATTGCAGAATATTTTTCTATAGCAGTTTTTTCATCTTCAACTGCCGCCGCGCATTTAGCCTGTTGGTAGAGCACAACATCATAAAGTTTATATCTTCTGGAAATTTTTCCATAAGTGTAATAAGCGGACCTGAAATCTCCATTTAACTGAAGCTCTCTTGCCTCTTTATATAAAGTTCTTATGTCTTCATTTTTTTGAAAAAAACTTGTTATTAAATATGGTTTATAAGACCATATAACGGCAGTTAGAGCTAATAAACCCATAATGAACAGTAAAACAAAAATTTTTAAAAATTTTTTCATTGATTCATTTTATTTTAATGACATTCATAAATTATAACTTGAAGTTCTAAATGTTTTAAATTTATTATTATTTTTTTACTATAATATATTAATTCATTTTAATATTTAGTATATTATGTAAAACGACCACAATAAAAAACTGGAGGACTTGTAAAAATATGGAA
>CAYZIV010000127.1:0-5006 GCA_964478475.1 uncultured Gammaproteobacteria bacterium
AACTTGCCACCCAGTAAAATCTCATTTGGAATAACTGACTTATCGACCATTTCATAATATTCTCGAAGAAAAGCCATAAAAGCTTCATAAGGAGTATGAAGACTTGCTAATTTCATATCAAAATCTTCTTTTGCAATTAACCGACCCTCCCTGACTTTTAATAGAACAACGGCCATAAGCAAATCATCATTTTTGAAAACAATGATGTCCTGATTTACCGCAGTATTTTCCGAAATAACCTTTTGTCCTGCTACAGCTTTCATTACATCAAAATAACTGTCTCTAAATCTGGCAGCTTTTTCATATTCCTGATTTTCGGAGAGCTTTTCCATTTGATTTTTGAGTTCCTCAATCAATTTGTTTTGTTTACCGGAAAGAAACATTTCTACATTTTTAACAATTTTTTTATAATTTTCGCTGGAAATAAATTTCTGACATGGAGCAAAACATCTTCCTATCTGATAATACATACAGGGACGATCTTTAAAACGCGGTGTTTTACACTGCTTTAACGGAAATATTTTTTTAATAAGCTCCAATGTAGAATACATTGCCCTGGAATCTGTATATGGCCCAAAGCACTTGCCTTTTTGAGTTTTCAAGTCGGGTTTTCTTGTAATAATAATTCTTGGATATTCTTCATTAGTTATTAAAAACCAGGGGAAACGTTTATCGTCTTTTAAAAGAATATTATATTTAGGCTTATGTTTTTTTATAAGTTGTGATTCAAGTATTAATGCCTCGACTTCAGAATTGGTTATTATAAACTCAAAATTTTCAATTTGAGGAACCATAATATTGGTTTTTGGAGAGTTGTGAGTTTTTGTAAAGTAACTTTTCACCCTTTTTTTTAAATTTTTTGCTTTACCAATATAAATAATTTCCTTTTCCCTGTTATACATAAGGTATACCCCGGAAGATTCCGGTAAAATTTTTAAAGCTTCACAGATTGAAAGGTGCTTATCCATAAGTTATAATTAAAATTAATTCCTACTTTAATTTTAGCATTTTTATAAGTCTAAGTTTTACTTTTTAAGACGGAGATATTATTATTGTTTGGAAACAGATGGTATGATGAACACCCAAAGGTAAGTTTAGCTGTTGCATGTATAGAAAAAGCAGATAACAAACTTAAAGATAAATTGGCTAGATTAATAATAAAAAACTCCCTTACGATGGGAGTTACTGCAAAAAAGCCCGACATAGGTTTTTTCCGCAGGTGGTATGATATGAACAAAAATTTGAGCCTGTCAATGGAATATTTCAAAAATTGTGACAACAAACAGCGCATTGAAATTGCTGAGCATATTATTGATTATTCCAGAGAATATATGAGATTACAAAACAAAAAAGAACAAAGCTTATAGATATCTTTACCAAAGAGCTTCAGGCATAAATCTCTTTAAAGACCAAATAGGTGTTTCATCTTGAATTAATTCCTTTATTTGGGAATGAAACTTTTCATCAACCGATAGAGCTCTAACAGGTAAATTTACTTTTCCTGCAGCTGTTTTTGTCAGTTCATAACCTTTGATGATATCTTCTATTGTCGTTTCATTGCCAAAATGTGTATTGCTTATTATCCCCTTAAACTTTTTCCATTTTTGTTCGGTTTTTCCAAGTCCCCAATTAATATATTCAATTATATTTTCAACCGTAGATGTTTCAAATTTTGAAGCATTTATAACAATATAAATTTCAAGATTTTCTTCCTTTTCAATATTAGGTATTATATCCAGAATATCAAGACCTCCTGCCCCATAACCTACATCAATAACAATATTGCCTTCTCTATAAAGACAATTTTTTTGTTCAGCTGTAATGATATTCCCTGTTTCACCAAGCCCGGTATAGTCTTCTCTGGTTAAAACAGATAATCCGAAAGTTTCCAATTTTTTTTTCAAAGGCCTAAGAGTATAAGCCGGTTCAACCGTATCAAGATCAACTAAGGTAATGGGCAAAGATTCATTTTTTAGCATGAACGCTCTATTAATTGAAATTTCAGATTTACCGCTTGTGTACGCCCCTGTAAAGATCTCTATCCGTCTTGACTTTTCCAAAATATTCTCCTACCTCTCTGCGTTTAAAATCACTTATTGCCGGTTTATTTTTATACTCAACCGCTTTTCCTTCTGTAAAATTTTCTTTAAGCCATTTTACAGCAAATTCCCCTGAATTAGGTTGGAATTTTAACAAATCTTCTCCATTTCCACCAAATGAATAAGTTTCAAAATGTTTTTTCCCTTGAGCGAACTTCATAAGCTCCTTACCCGATTCGAATGAATATTTATCTTTTTCACTTGCAAACACCAAAACTGGCTTTTCCCCGTAATTAACAATTGGAAGCCTTAAATCAAATCCTTTATAACTTAACATTGGAGAAAACATAATAATTGCATCAATATTATCAGAAACATAACTAGCAGCCATAAGCCCCATAACAGAACCAAGTCCCGCTCCTACTATAGCTACTTTATTATCATCAATTTCCGGGTATTCTTTTTTTATAAATTTCAAGACTTCTAGCACATCATCAGGCATTTTTTTATAATCAACGGCTTTCAGATTTTGCCAATGAAGCCTTTTATCTTCTTTATCTTTTGTACTTTTCCCATGTCCTCTTATATCAAGATTCAAAGTTGCAACATTAAGAGATTCATTGATATTATCCGGCAATTCCTCCCAAGCTGTTTTATTTTTACATATAGAATGCAAAAAAATCACTAATGGGGCTTTAGAAGTTATTGATGCTTTATCAGGTATATTGAGGACACCTCTCAGCTTAAATCCATCATGGGATTTTATTTCAACCTCCACCGGCATTTTTTTATTATCAGCTGCAGCATATTCTAAAAAAAACATGTTGCAAAAACACAAAAATATTAATTTTATGCAGAAAAAAAGTCTCAATTTTTTCATTTTTCTATTTTTAAAAATAATAACGCTATTATATTTCTTTATAATAACAGCCTGTAAAAGCTTTTACACTACTTTATAAAGTTGATTAACTCAATATATAAATTATTTTAAGTTAATTTGTTTTTTCGCAAACTTTATAACTATTTCTTCCAACCATTTTCTGCCCGCTAAAAAGCTCTTCCAATCAATCTTTTCATCAGAAGAATGAATATTTTCAAGATTTGCTATTCCAATTATCACCGGATTAAAACTCTGATTATATGAATTTTTCTTTTCATTTGCCAAAATATGAGTTTCAGCCCCGGCATGGAAAGAAGACGGAAAACATTTAATGTTATGTGCTTTTGCAGACTCAATAATTATTTGCGATAAAAAATCATCTTCATTTTTCACAAAAGGCTTAAGGTGAGGTTTTACCTCCAATTTAATTTTTATCATATTTTGATATTTTCTGTTTAACTTATCAACATGCTTTTTTATCAAATTAACAAGTTCTTTTTCATTATCAGGCTCTGAACTTCTAATTGAATATGCAATCTTGGCTTTTGAAGTTATTACATTCAATGCAGAAGATTTAATAACAGTATCAATAATATCAGCAGATGAATATTCTTGCGATATAACTTTATTTTCCTTGCCTAATTTATAAGCATCCTTAATCATCTCTGAAATACTTATATTTGCTGTTTCTCCAAGACAGACTCCGGCATTTATAGATGTAATTACACCTTTTTTCGGAATAAATTTATAAACACCTTGCGGAATAGCTGAATCCAGCTCAGATAAAACTTTTATTGCATTTATTCTATCTTTTTCATGAATATTTATTCCCGAATGCCCGCCTTTTCCACCGTAAATTTCCACAAAAACATTTGTAAATCCGGCTCCCTCAGTATCCAGTTCTCCGAGTCTTTCTCCATCAGCAATAATTGCATATTTTGACTCTAAAGCAGAAGTATCAAGATTGCGAATGCCCGTCATCCCTCTTTCTTCATCCCGAGTAAAAATAATTTCCAAAGCTCCATGCTCAATTTTATTATCAGGATCAGCTAAATCGATAGCTAAATCCATAATTGCAGCAACTCCCGCCTTGTCATCAGCTCCTAATGTTCTTGTTTTATCAGTTTCAATAAAATTTTTATCTTCTGAAAGCCTTATTATAACTTCTTCTGACCCTCCTACCACATCCATATGTGCTGATAAAAGCAGAGGAGGAAGATGCTCATATTGCGTTGTCGCAGGAATTCTCGCAATTACATTTTTATAATTATCATATTCAGCTGATATATTATTTTTCTTAAAAATTGAAATTATTCTCTCGGCAATAACGTCTTCTTTAAGAGAGGGTGAAGGTATTTCGCACAGTTCAGCGAATAAATCAATAACTTTATTTTTTTCTCTTAATTCTTTGATATTCATGATTGTATTAATTTTTTATACATTTACTTTACAAAAAAAACTATTTATAACTTTTATTCTATAATACTGTTGGGTAATATGATAATGTTAAATTAAACAAAAATAAAGAGGAGAACACAAATAATGAGTGATTTCGTTTTTAAAATGAAAAAAGGTGAAATTGAAATTGAATTAAAATCAGACGATTCAAAATTCGTTGAAGAACAACTTGATAAGTGGAGAGAAGCGCTTATTCAAGAAAACTAATTTACTTTAAGACCTTTTTATTTCAAGCTTAATTAGAATTAAGATAATAATTATCTGGAGAGTTTTAATGCCATACTACAATTTTAAGATAAAAAAAGGCGATATTGAATTAGCAATGGATTTAGAAGAAGATTCCATAGTGAAAAGCCAGTTCAATAAAATTTTTTGTGAACTAAATAACAAAAAAGTTGCGCCCCAAAAAGAACAACTGAAGAAAAAGAAAATTAATTCAGAAAAACCTAAAATAACAGAGAATAAGCCTATATCTGAAAACACAAATTCTGTTAATAAATCCAAAGACAAACCCGAGCCGGAAATCAAAGAAGATTCAATCAATAAGCAGGGGGAAGATCTTAGCACATTAGCAAAATCCATTAACACTAATGAAAATACTGATCAAAATCAAAAAATAAAAACTGATG
>CAYZIV010000128.1:0-4974 GCA_964478475.1 uncultured Gammaproteobacteria bacterium
CCACTCCCGAATTTATCAACATCATTTTTTCTTCATTGATAGCTGTCTTGATTTTTTCAGCATTAAAATCTTCTGACTTCCATAAATAGGCTTTTAGCGTTTCTATGTCTGCTTTTATGACCTCATCGTCTTTAATTTCTTTTTCTTCCAGGACAACTCCGTGACAACCTATTTTGTTTATCAGAATTTCTGAAAGATATTCTGACCATACAGGATTCGTTTTTACTTTAATTTCAATATATTTACTCATTTGCTAAACCTTGCTGTACTTTATTTTAATTGAATAATAACCCAATCGAACTACACCGCCAATCGCTTTTTTAAAACATCTTAAATGAACCATTACTTAAAAAAATCACAATTTCTTAAAAATTATAAAAAGATTATTAAGGGCTCTGCCCTTAATGTACCTATTAGGGTGCGGCGGGCGGGTTTAAGAAATTGTGATTTTAATCATAACTACTTTTGTAAAATCTACAAAATCAAATTATCAATTAACCTTGTGCTCCCAACTTTTGCCGCTATTGCAATCAAAATGCCGCTCTTCAGTTCTTCAACATCCTTAAAGTTCTCAACATCAACAGCAGCAAAATATTCCACATCAATATCATATAAAAACTTTTGCTCTGCTTCTTTTTTGATCTGAGAAAATAAATTATCTCCTGATTCATAGGCTTCACGGATACACTCTAACGCTTGATAAAGACAAGGAGCCTTTTTTCTTGCATTCTCATCCAGATATTTATTTCTGGAACTATACGCCAAGCCGTCAGACTCTCGAACAACCGGGCAGACAATGAGTTCAACAGGAAAATTTAAATCTTTTACCATCTTTTTTATAATAAAAAACTGCTGGGCGTCTTTTTGCCCAAAATAAGCTTTATCCGGAGTTATTATATTAAAAAGTTTTGAAACAACCGTTACAACACCATTAAAATGTCCAGCTCTTAAACTTCCACAAAGTTTATTCTGATAAAAATCAGGTGGAATTACCATAGTTAAGTCATCTTCAGGATACAATTCTTTTTCTGTAGGCGCAAAAATCAAATCAACGCCATATTTAGAACATATTTCCCTATCAAGCTCCATTTGCCGCGGGTATTTAGCAAAATCTTCATTCGGACCAAATTGAATCGGATTAACAAAAATACTTACAATTACAGCATCACATTCAGTTTTTGCCCTTTTTATAAGGGTTTCATGCCCGGCATGAAGAGCTCCCATTGTAGGAACCAGACCAATTTCTAACCTTTTTTTCCTGAAATCTTTTATCTTTAACCTGATGTCCGAAATATTACCGATAATTTCAGTTGATACCGTATTTTTCATCTATTTATACCAATTTATATATCCTTGAGCCGCTCTTTTTCTTCATCATTAAGGTGAAAAATTTCAGAATCGGCAGGGAATTTACCGTTAACAACATCGTTTTTATAATCATTAACTGCATTTTTTACCACAGAAGATAAATCTGCGTACTTTCTCGCAAACTTAGGAGTAAAATCCTCATACTTACCTGTAACGTCATCCACCACAAGAATTTGTCCGCTGCAATATCTTCCCGCTCCTATTCCAATCGTGGGTATAGTCAGGTTCTCCGTAATCACTTTTGCTGATTCTTCAGGCACCATCTCTAAAACAAGCGCAAAAGCCCCCGCCTTTTCTAATTCTAATGCCTGATCCAGTATTATCTTAGTGGCCTCCAGATTTTTCCCCTGTACATTATAACCCCCTGTAGTGTATAAAAACTGCGGCGTAAAGCCAAGATGCCCCATTACAGGAATTCCAGATTCCACACACCGTTTTACAACAGAAACTATATGGTTATAACCACCTTCTAGTTTTATCGCCTGTGCCCCGGCTTCTTTAATAAACCTACCGGCATTTATTAATGCATCTTTTAAATCGGCTTGATAACTCATAAAAGGCATATCAGCTACGATTAATGACCTTCCCGCCCCTCTTGATACAGCTTTCGTGTGATGAATCATTTCATCTACCGTAACACAATGAGTGGTTTCGTACCCAAGTGCTACCATAGCTAAAGAATCACCTACTAAAATAACATCAATCCCGGCCTCGTCAACTACTTTAGCCGTTGAATAATCATAGGCAGTTAATGCTGTTATTTTTTTGCCCTCTGATTTTAATTTTTTCAAGGTATTTGTTGTTATTTTTTCGTTTTTGCTCATTTTTTCCTATTATTCTCAATTTCAAGAGAAACGACTTGTTTCAACTGAACTTTCTTCAACTCCCTCAGCCCCGTTGTTTTTTCTGCTGTTTTCTTTATACCAATCTGAAATGATTTTTGCAATTCTTTCGGGACTATGCCTTACAAATCCTTCACTGTTCTCTTCTATCAACCTTTTTGTCAAAATTTTCACTCCAAGTTCTTTTAATCTTTCTGAATCAAGAACTACAGGGAAAGAATCAGCTTCTTTATACTTTAATGCAAGATTCTTAGGCAATTTATCATTTACTAACACAGTATCCGGTAAATATTTATGTTTTGAATGATCTAAAATAGCCTGAACATGATCTGATACCGTATAATTATCTGTTTCTCCGGGCTGGGTCATTATATTACATATATAAATTTTTCTGGCTTCACTTTTTGAAATAGCTTCGGTTATTTCTTCTATTAATAAATTTGGAATAACACTTGTATACAAGCTTCCAGGCCCCATCAAAATAATATCAGCCTCCTGTATCGCTATAATAACCTCTTCCAACGCCTTAAGCTTCTCTGGAGTTGCTTTTAATCTTAAAATTTTACCCCCAGCCTCAGGAATATTAGATTCTCCATAAATAATCCTGCCATCTTCCAACTCCGCAAATAATTTCATATCATCAAGAGTGGAGGGCAACACTCTTCCCCTTATATCTAATACTTTTGAGGACTCTTTTACCGCTGAAACCATATCTCCCGTTATTGCACAAAGTGCAGATAAAAAAAGGTTCCCAAAACTATGCCCTTCTAATCCATTGCCTGTTTTGAACCTGTATTGAAACAACTCTGTAACAAGGCTTTCATCTCTTGCCAATCCGGCTATGCAGTTCCTTATATCCCCGGGAGGCAATATCCCCATTTCTTCCCTTAATCTTCCGGAACTTCCGCCATCATCTCCCACCGTTACTACCGCTGTGATATTCCCCGTTATATGCTTTAATCCTTTTAATATTGTAGAAAGCCCTGTGCCTCCACCTATTGCAACAATCTTGGGTCCGCGACTTAACTTCCTGTGTACATATAAATTCTCTAAAAGAGAAGCATCCGGCTTTACCGCGTTTATTATAGAACTGTTTGTTTTCTTCCACCCTAGAAAAAAAACTATTAATCCCGCTGCGAAAACAACCCCTCCCGTTATTTCTGAGCGTGAAACCTGAGCTATTGACCCTAAAAACTCAAAAATATACTGCAATGGTCGCAATCCTAAAAATATTGATACCCCTATGACCATAAACACTGTTCCTAAAAACATTAGAAACATCCACCTCTTTATCTCTAAACCAGGTATAAACCAGGTCAGAAATATTGGTTTGTCTTTTATTCTCCCTCTTTTCAATATTTTTTATCCTTAAAATCTTTTTTAATCTATGTTTTATTTGAAAGTATTTAACCCCTTACCTTATCAGGAATTATCTTATATTTTTAGCTTTAAATCAGCGTGTTTTTTAAAAATAGTTACATATTGATACACTTCTATTTCCTTATTTATCTGGAATTTTAATATCCTTCATAAAAAAATATGCTATTTATTTACTCTACATATAAGTAAATAAATAGCATATTTTTAATTTAGAAAAAATAGCTTTTCTTCTAATTATTTATTACATACAAAAATCAAGAATTTTTTTCTGCCAACCTTGTGTCTTTTCTACAAAAATATCTGCGCCTTTATGCCTGCATTTATCTTTATGTTCTTTTTTATTAGATGCCGACATTACAACTATTTTTGTATTTATT
This sequence comes from uncultured Gammaproteobacteria bacterium, assembly GCA_964478475.1. GTDB lineage: Bacteria > Cyanobacteriota > Vampirovibrionia > Gastranaerophilales > UBA9971 > CAYZIV01. The sequence continues at coordinate 3,968 of CAYZIV010000128.1, forward strand.
TTACACAACACAGATAGCTTTTTTATCTCTTCCAATAACGTAAGACCTTCCTTTTCCGTCGGAATAAATAAATCTAATACCGCATATCCAAAATCTTGATTTTTATATAAATTTAATGCATCAAACATTTCTTTTGAGGTTGTTACATTAAAATCATGCTTTTTAAATAAAGTTTCCAACTGCAACGTAACAAAACCTAAATCATCAACTACTAAAACATTTTTCGGCAACGTAGACTTATCTCCGCCAGAATTAGCCGAAACAGCTAATGAAGATATTTCTTCCGGTTGATCATCAATATTTGTAATTTCTTGCGAATTCAATGCATCAATCTTATTTTTTATCTTGTCCAATGCATTATTTAAATCTTCTATTTTAACTTTTATCGGAAGTTCTTCATCTGCAAGCTTAAAAAATTTTTTCATGAAAACTGAATCAGCTTCAAAAATAACTTTTTCAGACAATATTCTTACCTATTTCCCTAAATAGCTATCCACACCATAAAAACACGTATATATGTATTATATATTATAACATTTTGAAATTTTATTTAAAGAGCTTTCGGAAAATATCTCCTAAACTTTCTTTATCTTTTATTTTTAAAACAATTTTTAATATTTTTATTAAATCCCCTTCAGTCAAATCATAATGAATTTTTAACTGCTCAAGATAACTGTTTAATGCTTTCAAAGCCAGCTGTTTCTTATTATGAATTTTTCCTTGTTTCAAGCTTCTTTGTGTTACAGGATCAAAATCAGACATTTATATATTTCCCCAGCCAGTTGTTTATAATCTCCCTACTATAAATAAGATTAAAGGTTTTGCTGATTTAATTCATCAGATTAAAGTTTAATCTTAAATTACTAATTATTTTTATGAAGAAAATTAATGATTTTAATAACCTTAGAGAGATTTTATGAAACTATTTTGGAAAAAATTTAAAACAAATATTGAAAAAATGGACGATGACCGGGCTTCTTCCATAAATTCCAATCAGCAGTTTGATC
>CAYZIV010000129.1:0-4969 GCA_964478475.1 uncultured Gammaproteobacteria bacterium
CAACTCACCGGGTCCAAACAAAGCAGCCTTTATTTTTGTTTTTCTCACAGGGTCAGTTTCAGCTTTGCCCATCATTAGCAATTCAAATTCATTATATTTTTTGCCATCCACTACCAACGGAGAATATTGATTAAATTTTTGAGAAATCTGATTAACCATTCCGCCAGTATCATCATCTTTATTATTTTCATCAAGAACCTGACTAAAAATATTTTTAAAAAAGCCTAAATGTTTCTTTAAAACCGGGTCATTTACTCCCTTTTTTTCTATGTCTAATATTTTTTCATATGCTTCTTTATCATGAAAAAGCTTTTCTAACTTCATTTGCTTTAACTGCATATTTTTCATATTTTGTTGAGTAGAATTTGTTTGAAAGTCCCAAGATGCAATATTGCTCTCTTTGCACAATTTATGCATTTTTGCTGAAAAAGATTTTCTAAACTTCAGAAAGTCTCTTTCATTTTCTGAATAATTTTTCTTTCCTAAAAATGCGAGGTGATAATTTTTTACATTTAAAAAGTCCTTAAGACTTATGTTTTTTTGATTCGCATAACTATTTTTTTCGCCATGCGGCTTGATTTGCTCATTATTTTTTTGTAAATATTTAGATTCTACGTGGGATATATACAACTTTTCAATCTCATAATACTGATTCTTTTTATTTAAATAAACTAAAGATTAAAAATTGCGTTTTAAAAATAAATTGCGTTACATAATTTAATTTTGAATTTAAAATAATAATAAATGGCATAATCTATTGCAACAACAACCGTTGCATTAACAACTTAATTACAGGTTAAAATGAATTTCTATCCAATAACAACGAATGACGGTACTATAAGCCTGTTCAACCTCGAAGTAAATGATGTATATCACAGCAAGATCGGGGCATACACGGAATCGCTGCACAAATATGTAATCCCTTCAGGCGTAACGGAGTTTGCAAAATGCAGTGATGTCGTAAAAATCTTAGATATATGTTATGGACTGGGCTACAATTCAAAGACTGCGGTCAACGAAATCAGAAAAATCAATCCGCAAACACAAATTCATGTAACGGCGCTGGAAATTGATCCGATTGTAGTTGCATTTTCAACACTAGCAGGATACGAAAATTATAATAAAGCGGTAGACTATATTCTTTCGGAAGAAATAGACAAACAAATTAATATACAACAAACAATAGAGGAATATATAATACTTTACTCTAGTTCAGAGACTCAAATTCAAAATAAAATCCCTAATAACTACACAAACATCCCTACAGATAAAATACGTTCTAGTTTACATAATATATATTATCGGTCTATATCGACCAGAAAGAGTATTGACACAAAACCCCACCAGGTCAATATAAATGCTGAATTCCTAATAAATGATGCAAGAAAATCGGTTCAAACACTCGATTGCTTGTATGATTTTATTTTTTTAGACCCGTTCACTCCCTCAAAAGCTCCTGCATTGTGGACTGTTGAATTTTTCAAACAACTTTATAACCATTTAACTCCCAACGGAAACATTACCACATACAGCAACGCTGCTCCAATCAGGTCAGGGTTACAGGAAGCAGGATTTTACTTAGGAACCACTGACCCTATTGGCAAAAAAACAACAGGAACTATCGCATACAAAAATTCCAGCCTGGTCCAAAATTTATTATCAGAAAAAGAGGCCGGAATTTTAAAAACTAAAGCAGGTATTCCATATCGAGATGAAACATTGTCTATGTCTAATGAAAAAATTTTACTAAACAGAGAAATAAAGAAACAAAATTCTAACCGTATTTCTTCAGGTAAATTTTTAAAATCCTGTTATACAAAATAGTTATAAGAAAAATAGTAGTTTCTATGGATTAAAAGACATAGGTTCAGAGTGAAAATGTAAGGACAATGATTACATTAATATGTTGAAATCCGGAGGGAGAAAATATGAAAACATGTTTATCATTAATAGCGCTATTAGGTTTAATGGTGTTATTTTCGCAGCAGGTTAATGCGCAATGCTGTCCGATAGGGTTTGCTTGTCCTATTTCTGTAAAAGAAGTTAAGGCTCCTGTAGCAGCTCCTGCAGCACCTGTAGTTACCGGATGTGCAGTTCCTGTTATTGTGCAACCTGCCGCTAAAATCACTTATCAACCTAAGGCAGTTCAGCAATTTAAACAAGTTGCCGTACCTAAGCTAACTTACAAAGAAAAGACAGTTCTTGAGCCACAAATGGTATACGAGTCAAGAACAGTGGCTGAAACAAAAATGGTTCTGGAACCAAAAATAACATGCCCACCAGCGGTATCTGCAGCTGTGCCTATAGTTAGAGTATCACCTGCTGTACCTATAGTAACAAGAACAGCTACAGCAATATCACCGGCTGCTCCAATTAAAGTATCACCGGCTGTTCCTCTTTGTCCACAGCCAATACTTTGCCCTTAATTTATTCATCAAGAATTAATCAAAAAGAAGCCGGTCAATGACCGGCTTCTTTTTGATTAAGCTATTTCTTCATTTTTATCTTCATCTTTAGATTCTTTATGCTTTATTTTTTTGCTTTATGCAAATGCAGTAATTCTGCTGCATCCTCTTTGCTTTTAACCATTTCAGAAGTTATTTTCAAAACCCCGATATTTTCTCTGGACGGGACTTCATACATAATATCGAGCATAATTTCCTCAACTATAGATCTTAATGCCCTTGCTCCTGTTTTTCTTTTTATGGCTTCTTTTGCAATTTCTTTAACAGCTTCTTCTTCGAACTCAAGTTTTACGCCGTCGATGTTAAGCAATTCCTGATATTGTTTAATAATTGCATTTTTAGGTTCAGTAAGTATTCTAACGAGAGCTTCTTCATCAAGAGGATCTAATACAGCGTATACAGGGACTCTTCCAATGAATTCAGGAATTAAGCCAAATTTTATTAAATCTTCAGGCACCATATCTTTAAGCATTTTAGCTTGTTGCACTTCTCTTTCATGGGATGCTTTAGCGCCTGTCGCGCCGAACCCAACACGTTTTCCAGCACCTGCTCTGCTTTCGACGATTTTATCTAACCCAACAAAAGCACCGCCGACAACAAACAATATATTGCTTGTGTCTATCTGAATAAATTCCTGGTGCGGATGTTTTCTTCCGCCTTGAGGAGGAACGTTTGCAGTAGTGCCTTCAATCATTTTCAAGAGTGCCTGTTGAACGCCTTCGCCGCTTACATCTCTTGTAATGCTAGGATTCTCGGATTTTCTTGCAATTTTATCAATTTCATCAACGTAAATAATGCCTCTTTCAGCTTTTGCTGCATCAAAATCAGCATTTTGATAGAGTCTTAAGAGGATATTTTCTACATCATCTCCAACATAACCTGCTTCAGTTAATGTTGTAGCGTCTGCTACAGCAAACGGAACATCAAGCATTTTTGCCAGTGTCTGCGCAAGCAGCGTCTTACCGCTTCCTGTAGGTCCAAGCAGAAGTATATTGCTTTTTTGAATTTCTATATTATCTTTATTATCTTTATTGTTAATATTGTGGTTTATTCTTTTGTAATGATTATATACTGCGACAGAAAGTTGTTTTTTTGCGTCTTCCTGACCAACTATATGCTGATTCAAATACTCATGAATTTCCTGAGGCTTAGGAACATCAGTTAGTTTATAAGTTTCTTTTTTCTCTTCTTCATTTTCTTTTGAATCGAGAAATTCCTCGTCAAGTATTTCATTACAAAGGTCAACGCACTCGTCGCATATATAAACTTCAGGACCTGCAATAAGTTTTTTTACCTGATCCTGGGTTTTCCCACAAAATGAACATTTTAATCTGCTGTCATCACGTTTAACCATAATTTGCTCCTAAGTTTTAGCTTTCTTCAGAGGCTTCTTTTCTCTCTATTTTTGTTATTACCTTATCTACCATTCCATATTCTACAGCTTCTTCTGCACTCATAATATAATCTCTATCGGTATCTTTTTCAATTTTCTTGAAATTTTGCCCTGAATGCTTAGCCATAATTTCATTTAAAGTTCTTTTAATTCTGGTAATTTCAGCCGCTTGAATTTCTATATCAGTAGCTTGTCCTTGAGCTCCACCGAGCGGTTGATGGATAAGAATTCTGGAATTTGGAAGAGCCATGCGTTTTCCTTTTGTTCCCGCGCATAATAAGAATGCGCCCATGCTTGCCGCTTGTCCAAGGCATATTGTATTAATATCTGCTCTTATATGCTGCATTGTATCATATATAGCCAATCCTGCGGTTACGCTTCCTCCCGGACTGTTTATATACAACATAATATCTTTTTCAGGATTTTCGGAGTCCAGCAATAATAACTGAGCTACTATTAAATTAGCTACCATATCATCAACAGGCGTTCCCAAAAAGATTATACGCTCTCTGAGCAATCTGGAAAAAATATCAAAAGATCTCTCTCCTCTACTTGACTGCTCTATTACTACAGGCACATAATTTTGTGTATCTAAAATTCCCATATACAATAACCTTTCTTTACAGATTTATACTCAGTTTATTTTGAATTGTCCTCAATATATTTTACTTCATTATTCTCTAAAAGATAATTTATAATTTTTTGACTCATTATTTGTTGTGACAAACCTTGAGCTAATTGAGGATTTTGAGACATTTGCTCATAAATTTTACCCTCATCAGAGTTATACGCAGCTGCTATCTCTTTTACCTGATCAGCAAAATCCTGCTCTGTCAGCGTTAAATTCTCTGCTTTTGCTATTGCTCCCAATATAAGACTTGTTTTTACTCGCTTAGAAGCTTCTTCTCTTAAATTATTCCAAATAGTTTCTTGTCCTTGTTGCTCTATTACTTGCTCCCAGGAAACTCCCTGGTTTTTAAACCTTGTTTCAACTTCTTCCATTAGATATTTTGCTTCCCGATTTATCATTGTATCAGGGATATCAACATCTGTTTGATCCACTATTTTCTCTATAATTAGTTTTTCAGCTCTTTGCCTGTTTTCATTCTCC
>CAYZIV010000130.1:0-4954 GCA_964478475.1 uncultured Gammaproteobacteria bacterium
AATGCTATATATTATCTTGTTTATGATGGATATCCGGCTGCGACAAAACTTGCTAGAGAAAATGCGGAGATTTCGCAAGAAAATCTTAAAAATGTTATTTCAACAGGAAAATTGGGATCAGATAAAGAATCAAGATTAAAGACCGCAAAAGCATTAAGAGGTCAGGGGCGTATTAGAGAAGCGATAGTTGAGATTAAAGCAGTTTTAAAGCAAGATGCTTCAAATTCTGAAATATATGAAACGTTAGGAGATCTATATAAAGCAATTCAAAGAGATAAACTTGCATCAGACCATTATAGAAAAGCAATATCGATTGAAAAAGGAAATCCGTCTTTACATTTTAAATATGCAAAATCGTTGCAGGATATAGGAAAAGAAGATCTTGCCGTAAAAGAGTTTAATGTTGCCTTAAATATCGACAATAAGGAACAAAAAGATGAAATATTAAATGCTCTCGAGAACATATGGGCTCAAAAAATCAAGGAAAATCCTCAAGATGCATCTGCTCATATGAATCTTGGAGTTATTCTGCAGAAAAAAGAGGATTTTGATGGCGCATTAAGAGAATATAAAATTGCAGAATCAATAACACCTAATGATATTACTATTAGGTTAAATATGGGAACATTGTTCCAGGCGAAAAAACAATATAAAACCGCAATAAGGGCATATGACACGATTTTACAGGTAAAAAAAGACCATATTCTTGCTCATTATTATAAAGGAACTGCCTTAAGAGATAGCGGAAAACTTCACGAGGCTTTGAAAGAATTTCAGTTTATCTTAAAACATGAGCCAAATAATATGAGGGCAAAAGAAGAATTATTTGAAACTGTAAACAGGTTTTCGAATCCTAGAGAATCCGGTCATATCCTGGCAACATTTGCGGGTAATAATCCAAAAGACCCTATGGCGCAATTTAAGTATGCGCATCATCTGCATTCTGAAGGTAAAATTGATAAAGCTATGAATTATTATCATAGGGCATTAAAAGCAGATTCTTCTTACACTGATGCTTACCTAAATATTGCATCTATTTACAAACAAAAAAATCAAATCACAAAAGCTGTGAATGTTTTGAAAAGTGCTTTGAAAATTACTCCAAATAATAAAAAAATTGAAGAGATGATAACTTTAATAAAATCAGAAGCGGCTACTATAAGATATCAAAATGCCCTGCAAATGCATACAAAAGGTGATTTTTCCGATGCAGTCAGGGAATATGAAAATATAATTGAAATTAGTGAACCGGATTCAGATTTGTATGTAAATCTCGGGGCGGCATATCAAGGGTTAAAAGATAATCAAAAAGCTATTGATGCTTATAAAAAAGCTATTGAGATAAATGATAATAATTCAACAGCTTATTATTATCTAGGAACAGCTTATTTCAAAGAAGATGAACATGAACAAGCTTTGCAAACATATCAAAAAGCGCTTGCCATTAATCCTAAGGATGAAAACATAAAAAATGCTATCGAGTCTTCAAAACAGGTTATGACAAGTAATCTCCTTGAAAAAGGCATTGAAGAATATGATAACGGTAATCTAAAACAGGCATTAAAAACATTTAATACTGCACTTATAACAAGTCCTGAAAATGGTGAAATATATTATCATAGAGGAATGGTATATGATGAGCTGGAAAAATTTCCTCTTGCTATAAGTGATTATAAGCAGGCGGTTAACTATAACCCGGAACTTTATATAGCTTATTATTCGCTGGCTGTTGATTATGATATTCTTAAAAATTATCCGGAAGCAAAAAAGTGGTATCAAAAATTTATAGATAATTCTGACAATAAAGAAGATGAGTTTGTAAAATATTCGATAGAAAGAGTTTCCCAGCTGTAAAATTTATCAAAGATAGTGTAAATGGATTGTAGAGACTTTTAATAATGCTGACAAAGAGAATAATACCATGTTTGGATGTAAAAGATGGGCAAACGGTTAAAGGAATAAATTTTGAAAATTTGAAATATGCTGGTGACCCTGTTAGTCTTGCTGCCAGATATTCGGAAGAAGGCGCTGATGAAATTGTTTTTTTGGATATAACCGCCACAAATGAAGGCAGGGATACTATAAAAAGCGTTGTAGAGCAGGTTTCAAAAAAAGTTTTTATACCTCTGACTGTTGGAGGCGGAATAAAAACTCTTGAAGATATAAGAAATATTTTACTTTCAGGGGCTGATAAAGTTTCTTTAAATACAGCGGCGGTTATAAATCCGGAAATCATCAAGCAGGCAGCAGAAAAATTCGGGTCGCAATGCATAGTAATAGCGATTGATGCCAAGAAAGAAGCTGATGATTGGTATGTTTATATAAATGCAGGTCAAAAAAAGACTGATATTAAAGTTTTGGACTGGGTTAAGACTGTTGAAAAGCTTGGCGCGGGTGAAATATTGTTAACATCTATGGATGCTGACGGTACACAAAAAGGTTTTGATATTGAATTAACTAGATATGTATCTTTAAATACAAATCTTCCTGTAATTGCATCAGGAGGAGCAGGACCTGTAATGGAACATTTTAAAGACGTTTTTGACAATGGCGCTGCTGATGCAGCTTTAGCTGCGTCAATCTTTCATTATGACACTGTGAAAATACGGGATTTGAAACCATTTCTTGCAGAAAATAACATTCCCGCAAGGGTATAAATTTACTGTGTGTAAATCAGATTCAATCCGTTAAAAATTGCCTTTACATTAGCTTTTTGGGTGCTTGGATCTTTTCCGCGGCAGGTAATTACTTTTCCATCTTGTGTTTCAAATTGAATAACAGTCATCGCATCAGCTTGAGCTCCTTTTACCTCCTGCCCGAAAGCTGATTGTTCATAATGGATTAATTTTTGCGGATATCCCACGCTGGAAAGAGCTTTGATGCAGACTTCGATAGGTCCGTCCCCTTCTTCCAGGAGGTCATATTCTTCATCTTTATAAGTAAATTTTAGGTTGAATTTGTCCTTTTCACCGTTATCAAGCTTTTTGAATGAAATAAACTTGAAAGGTCCGTCTACTTCAAAGACTTCTTTGAGGTAAATGTCTTCTATAAACTCTATTGGCAGCTCTCCGAGTTTTTCTGCCTGTTCTTTAGCTATTGGGACTAGTCTTAAAGTTTCTTCCATTGTAATAGGATAACCTTTGCCTTTTATGATTTCGTAAAGAGCAGTTTTGCCGGATTGGCTGGTGAATCCGTATTTTTCACCGGTGTCTCTGCCTATGAGAGATGGGTTAATAGGCCTGTAAGCTCCTTTTTTCATGTTTTGGGTCTTAAGGGCGCCGTCTTGATGAATTCCGCTTCTGTGAGCAAGTACATCCTCTCCTATGAGCGGAGCTTTTTCATATATTTGAATATTAGCCATCTCTGCGGTTAATAAGGCTGTTTCATATATTTGAGAAAGGTTTAAAGGGATTTCGATGCCGCTGTTGTGCAAGGCTACTGCTACTTCGTATAAATTAGTATTTCCTGCTCTTTCTCCAATTCCGTTTAAACAGCATTCCAGCTGGGTAGCCCCTACAAAATAACTTTCAACTGTAGTTGCAGTTGCCATGCCAAGATCATTGTGATTATGCACAGAGATTATAATATTTTCCGGCAGTGCTTCTCTGACAGCTTGAATAAGCTTTATAAACTCAAACGGTCTGGTCCTCTCAACGGTATTCGGTAAATTTATCGTTGTGGCCCCTGCTTCTACACATTCGTGGAGTGAATCTATAACAAAGTTAAGGTTTTCAGCGCAATCTCCAAAATGCTCTACTGAAAACTGAACATCCCCTTTATCTCCCATAAGATTTTTGGCGTATTTTATGGAATCAACAGCAATTTTTCTTACATCCGCAGGGTCTTTTTTTAGAACATATTTCATATTGAAGGGACTCATTGCAATAAAAGTATGAATTCTTGGCTTTGCGGCTATTTTTATAGCATCTGCAACTTTTTCTATGTCTTTATCAACAGCTCTTGCAAGTCCTGAAATGATCATATTTTTCGGCGCAATGGAAGCAAGATGTTGACAGGCTTCAAAATCCATATCACTTGAGCCTGAAAATCCAACTTCTACAGCTTGAACCCCTAATTTAATTAATTCTTTAAAAATTATTTCCTTTTGCTCAGTGTTCCAGGGTTTTTTAAGCGCTTGATTCCCGTCTCTTAAAGTTATATCATAAAAAAATGGCTTTCTGGTTTTTTCCATTTAGGTTATTGCTCCTTAATTAATTCTGTTGAATATTATAATAGTAGTTAATTTATAAAATTACAATTTCATAAAATGAATAACTTTAATTTGATTTTAAATTAGCTTTAAAAATTTAAATATATTGGATTTGATAGGTTTTTAGAATTATAAGATTTTTTAAGTTTTGAGATTTTTTATGTAATTTTGCTTCTGTGCCTTTGTTTAAAAGATATTTTAAAAATCATCAATACTGCTTTTATGAATCAACTAAATTTAAAAAATATGACCAGATGTGGTTAAATGTTAGTAGAAAATATTTTAGTGAATGAGGAATTAGTAATGCAAGGTACTGTTAATCAGTCAATAAAGCCCTTAACGGCAAAAATTAATAACCTGAATCATCTGGAAATCGGCGGGTGTGATACTGTAGAGCTTGTTAAAAAATATGGAACTCCTCTATATGTTTATGATGAACAAGGCATAAGAGAATGTTGCAGGCAATATAAAGACGCTTTCAGTTCATACCGGAACGTTTCTATTTTGTATGCTTCAAAAGCCTTTATGACAAGAGCTATTTGTAAACTGTTGGAGCAAGAAAATATCGGATTAGATGTTGTTTCCGGAGGAGAAATATATACAGCTGTTAATTCCGGTTTTCCTATGAAAAATTGTTATTTTAACGGCAATAACAAGACTAAAGAAGAGCTTGAGTTCGCATTGTATTGTAATATCGGTCGAATTACAGTTGATAATTTTTATGAATTGGAGATTTTAAATGAA
>CAYZIV010000131.1:0-4945 GCA_964478475.1 uncultured Gammaproteobacteria bacterium
AGACTGTTAAAAAGTGGATGTATAATATTGGATGGATTATATTATTGGAAGAAATTCGTAATTTTTTTGACAAATTTATAGTATAAGAAGTGAGAGCGGAATGATTGAGCAAAAAACCCATGAGGTTACAGTAGACACGGTAATTTTCACAATTCGAAAGAATACTCTTGAAGTATTGCTGGTACAAAGAGGACAGGAACCTTTTAAAGATCACTGGGCGATACCAGGAGGATTTATTAGGTTGTCAGAAAACCTTGATGAAGCGGCAAAAAGGGTTCTTTATGAAAAAACTCATATGAAAGATGTTTACCTCGAACAGCTTTATACTTTTGGCGATCCGTTCCGTTATCCAAACGCGAGGGTTATTACAGTAGGATATTTCGCCCTTATAAGGTCAGATGATGTAGAATTGGCAGCAGAAGAAGGATTAAATATTCAGCAAATCAACTGGCATTCTGTATATGACCTTCCTAAGCTGGCGTTTGATCACCATGACATCCTGTCTTACGCAATTAAAAGACTCAGAGCACGTCTTGTCTATACACCGATTGCGTTCCAGCTTTTGCCTAAAAAATTCACACTCACGGAACTTCAAAGAACTTATGAATTAATCCTGAACACAGAACTCGACAAAAGAAACTTCAGAAAGCGCATGGTTTCGCTGGGAATTCTAAAAGAGCTTGATGAGTATACCAAAGAATCTTCAAAACGTCCGGCAAGGTTGTACAGCTTTAATGAAGAGTCTATTGAAGGCAGAAAAGGCTTGATGACAGCCAGCTAACTCTGGTTACAAATTTGCATAAAGGCTATATATCTTGAAAAAATTTGCTTTTATAATAAATGTTTTTCGAGAAAATGATTTTCACAGCGGTGGAGAAAGACTTTTTTACGAGCTTGTTAACAGATCGATTCAAGACGGCCATGAAGTCGATCTATACTGTACAACATACTTGGGCGATAAAAATGAGCTTAAAAACCGCATAAATAAAATAGTTTTTCTCGGTCATCCAAAAGATTTTAAATATCCTGAAAAAATTGAAACTTTTTATAAACAGGTTAAAACCCTTATCAAATGGGAAAATTATGATTATGTGATATCGGAGAACATATCTCCGCCTGTTGATATCGGGATTCTGCAGGGACATTCGCTTGTTCATTACCGCAATAACGCTGGTAACTTCTTTTCACAAATTTTGTTCGGGTTGAAAAAATTCAGCCATATTAGAGCTCAGCAAAAATGGCTGAAAACTGATTACAGAAAAATTATTGTTCCCTCAGAAGTTTTGAAAAACGAGCTGGCAGGGAATTTTAAAATACCTGAAGAGAAATTTTCCGTGATATATCCGGGAGTTGATCGGGTAGAAGAATTTTCGTTGCGGGAAAATAAGACTTTTCCGTTTGTATTTGGGTTGTCAGCACCCAGTTTCAGCAAAAAAGGCGGGTATATTTTTCTGAAAACCTTAAGGTATCTACATGACCGAGGTTATGATTTTCGAGCAAGGATAATTTATCCTAAACATCGAAAAAATTTGAAACTGCAATTTTTATTGAAAAAGTACGGTCTCAAAGAAAAAATTGAGTTCCTGCCTTATCAGAAAAACATGCGGAATTTTTATCAATCAGTTGATTGTATTGTTATGCCTTCGATTCTGGAAACTTTCGGGCTGGTAGCCTTGGAATCTATGGCAAACAGTAAACCCGCAGTTGTAAGTTCTTTCTCTGGAGCTTCCGAGATAATAACGGACGGAAAAAACGGTTTTGTGTTTGATATGAAAGAAAATTCTGATCAGAATTTGTCGCAAAAACTGGAGTTATTCGTGAATAATGAGGTTGATTATAATGAAATAGCAAAAAACGCCTACGAAACAGCCTTAATTTACAGTTGGGATAGCTTTTATGAATGTTTTAATCATGTCTTAACTCAAAATAAATTGACTTCTTTAAAATAAATTTTTTTGCTTTATTATAAATTTGAGGTTAAAAAAATTTGGGATAAATTTTGCGGGAAGAGATTAAAAAAACATCTTTAAATGAAGAGCATATAGCGCTTGGGGCGAAAATGTTCAGCTTTGCAGGCTGGGAGATGCCGCTTCAGTATAGTTCAATTAAAGAAGAACATATGACAGTGAGGACAACTGCCGGATTGTTCGATGTATCTCATATGGGACAGGTGTTTATATCAGGAAAAGATACGCTTAGCTTTATCCAAAAACTTGTACCGCAGGATTTATCAAAAATTGAGGAAGGCAAAGCCCTTTATTCAATGTTGGTAAACGACGAAGGCGGAATAATAGACGATCTGATTGTTTACAGATTACTGGAACGGGAAAATTCTTATAAATTCTTGTTGATAGTCAACGCTTCAAGGATAGAAGATGATTTTGCAAGGCTTTTAAGTAATAAAAACGGTTATGATGTAACTATTGAGAACAAGTCTAATGAATTCTCAATGATTGCAGTTCAAGGACCTGCTTCTGCGGAAATAATAGATTCTGTTGGTTTAAGCAAGGATAATCAGCCGAAAAAGTATGCTATAAAACAGGCTAATATTGCAAATATTGGTGTTTTAATTGCCCGCACAGGATATACAGGAGAAGACGGGTTTGAGTTTATTGTAAAAAATGAAGAAGCCGTAAAATTATGGCGAGAATTGCTGGATAAAGGGCATGATTTCGGATTAAAACCGGTTGGCTACGGAGCGAGAGACACTTTAAGATTGGAAGCGGCATTGCTTTTGTTCGGGCAGGATATGGATGAAAAAACAACCCCTGTAGAAGCTTCTTTGAGCTGGACAATTCCAAAAGATAAAAAAGATTATTATTACGGACGGGACGTGATTTTAGACCAGCTTATAAATAAAAGAATTGACAGAAAACTTGTAGGGTTTAAAATGCTTGATAGGTCTATACCCCGCCATGATTATGAAATTTACACAGATGACCGAAAAGCAGGGCAGGTGACAAGCGGAGGTTTTTCTCCTTGTGCTGATGTGGGTATAGGGCTCGGGTATATTGATACCCAAACTCCCATCAGCGAGGGGGCTAAGATAAATATAATGATACGAGGAAAGCTTCATCCGGCAGAAATTGTAAAAAGACCCTTTTATAGAAGAAAACAGGAGAATAGAAATGACCGTTGATATGTCTGAAGTTTTATGCACAAAAAGCCATGAATACATTTTTCAGTCAGAAAACATTTTAACCATAGGAATTACTGACTTTGCAGCTGAACAGTTGGGAGACATTGTGTTTGTTGAATTGCCAGAAGTTGACACAATTTACAATAAGGGAGAGGTGTTCGGAACTGTTGAATCCGTGAAAGCGGCTTCGGAAATTTATCTTCCTGTTTCAGGCAAAATTGTTGAGGTTAATGAGAAGTTGCAGCAAGAGCCGGAGCTTATAAATAATGATTGTTTTGGTGAGGGCTGGTTGGTTAAAGTAGCTGATTTTGATTCGGATGAACTCGCTGAAGATACTATGTACTATGATGATTACAAAGAATATTTGGAATTAGAGGAATAGTGAATTGGAAAATTACCTTGCCCATACTGACAAAATTCGGCAAGAAATGCTTGATGACATTAATCTTAAGTCAATTGAAGACCTTTTTTCTCAAATTAAAAGTGATATCAGGATAAAAGACGGTGATTTTAATCTTCCGGAAGGGATAAGCGAGCAGGAAGTTGCAAAAAAGCTTACGCAGATGGCGGTAAAAAACAAAAATATGCAAAACAGCCTATCTTTCCTGGGGGGCGGAGTTTATAACAGGTATGTGCCGGCTTGTATAAACACGATAATTCAGCGCTCAGAATTTATAACATCGTACACGCCGTACCAGCCTGAAGCCTCTCAGGGAACATTGCAGACGATTTTTGACTATCAAACACTCATTTGTAACCTGACGGGAATGGATGTTTCGAACGCTTCGGTATACGACGGAGCGTCCGCATGCGCTGAGGCTGTCTTGATGGCTGTTAGAATCACCAGAAAGAATCAAATCCTCGTGTCAGCAGCTCTTAATCCTGAATATAAACAGGTTTTAGAAACTTATTGCTACGGATTGGGTATAAAAATTAATTACTTGTCCCTTGATCAGGGCAAAACTGTTGTAAAAGATGATATAAATTTTGATGAATTTGCCTGTGTGCTTGTTCAAAGTCCAAATTATTTTGGCTGTGTGGAAAACATGGATTTTGGGTACGGGAAAGCCAAGTTAATAGCTTGTGTTGACCCTGTCAGCCTCGCTGTTTTGAAAAGTCCTGATGTGGATATTGTTGTGGGAGATTTTCAGCCGCTCGGGATTGCTATGAACTTCGGTGGACCTCACGGAGGGTTTATTGCCTGCAAAGAAGCCTATTTAAGACAGCTTCCGGGCAGGATTGTCGGGCTTACCACCGATAAAAACGGCGAAGAGGCGTTTTGTCTTACTTTGCAGACCAGAGAACAGCATATCAGACGTGACAAAGCGACAAGCAACATCTGCACAAACAACGCGCTTATGGCGCTGGCAGCGACAGTTTATTTATCCGTTCTCGGACCGCAAGGCTTGCGGGAAGTGGCGGAAATTTCTATTCAAAGAGCGCATTATATGGCAGAAAAGCTTGCGCAGATCTCGGGTGTGACTCTTTTATACGACGAGTTTTTATACGAATTTGTCATAAAACTAGACGGGGTGTCTTCGCATGAATTCGTCAAAATCCTTGCTGCTAAAGATGTTTTTATTGGCATCGATCTTTCTCAAAAATTTACGGATATGGAAAACTGTGTCCTTGTCTGTGTCACTGAGATGAATAGTGTCGAGGATATTGATTCCGCTGTTGCGCAGGTTAAAAGTATAATTTAAATTTTTTGATAACATACCCTTGTCATGCTGAACTAGTTTCAGCATCTAGTTAACTTAAGTTATATGCTTGTAATCCACGCTTGTAAGACCCTGAAATAAATTC
>CAYZIV010000132.1:0-4902 GCA_964478475.1 uncultured Gammaproteobacteria bacterium
CTAATGAATCTGACCCTGAAAAATTGGTTCTGGCATATTTAAACGGAACATTAATAACAGGGGTCAATGGCTGTGATCATTAGTGAAAAACTATGAAGCTTACAAATTTAACTGATAATAATGTGCTACAGGTCAAAAACCTGCTGGCAGAACACGGATTAAGCATTTATATTGAAGCGAATGATAAAAAAATTCTCTTTGATACGGGTTATTCTGGTGTTTGTCTTAAAGATGCCGATAAATTAGATGTAAATTTGCTGGATTTGGACTATATTGTCCTGTCGCACGGTCATTATGATCATACGTGGGGATTGTCGCATTATTTGCCGTTTTATGCAGCAGCTTTAAAACTGGGGAAAAATGCAAAAAAACCCACCATCGTTACACACCCCGATACTTTAAAATCGAAATATGACGATAAATTAGGCGAAATCGGCAGTTTATTGTCGGAAGAAAAATTATCAAAATTTTTTGAAATAAAATTGACAAAAGAATCCTTCAAAATAACGGAAAACCTAACTTTTTTAGGAGAAATACCCAGAAAAAACAGTTTTGAAGGCAAAGAACCTATTGGAAATGATTACATAAACGAAGATTCGGCTTTGGCTTTTAATTCGGAGACAGGAATCGTAATAATTACAGGATGTTCGCACTCAGGAATATGTAATATTGTTGAGCATGCGAAATCAATTTGCGAAAATTCCTCAATTAAGGACATTGTAGGTGGATTCCACCTTGTAAATCCACCTCAAGAAAGGATTTTTAGGACTGCAGACTATCTCTCAAAACTAAATACAAAAGGCATTCACCCTTGTCATTGTACGGATTTCCGCTCAAAGATAACATTATCAAAGTATACAAGACTTGAAGCCGCAGGAGTTGGATTAATTAAAGAATATAAAGGCGAAAAAAATGAAAACAGCTAGTAGAATATATATCAGTGAGATTATTTTTACCAATTTTCTGAATCATTAAAAACAATTTTCAACAACTCATCCTCTTTTTCTTTTGTATCTATGTCAAAATTCACACGATAATATCTGCCATCCCCTTTTTTATAGGAATCAATGACTTTCAGCTTTATTTTTTCGGTGTGGGGAAGATATATTGAATTTTCATTTTCTAAAATTGCTTCGAATTCTTCTTTTTTATCTCTTTGTGAAAATAAAAGCGCTCCTTTTTTGCTTATGTTAATAACATCCATTTTAATCCGGTGATGCTGCTTGTCTTCCAGATCTGCTTCAAGTTTTGTTGGAGCTCTTCTTTCTTCCCGCGTTTCTTTTCGTTCTATTACAACGGCTACGCTGAAAAACAATAATATTGTGTTGTATGTGTTCCAAAATAGGTTCGCTAATACAGCGTCTCGAAGATAATAAATAGTGAAATATTCGTAAACAACTATTGCGTAACTTAATAAAGCGAGAATTAAAATAATTAATTGGGGGATAAATAATTTAACATTGGTTTTAAATTTTTCCTGTTCTTTTTTTGTTACTTTGAATGCTTTTTTTCCTGGTTTTATAAGAGTCATGATTACATTTAACGCAAGATAAAAAGCAACAGATGTTTCGTAAATATCTGTGATTGCGAAATTTCGATATCGTTGAGCTATTTTATTGAAAAAATAAATTTTTACATAGAAATAGATTGCAAGAAATATGATTGTATGAACAAGTAAAGCATGCAGCGGTTCGATTTTAAATATCAGGTATAGTATTGGAGATAGCAAAAAAACCAGACGTGGTATTCCGAAAAAGTAGTATAAAACTCCGTTTAAATAGAAAATTTTTTGAGCAAAAGAAAGTTTGTTTAATTGACTTTTTTTATTAAAAATGAAAATTTGCAAAGTTCCAGTGCACCAGCGTAATCTTTGACTGACATATTCTGCGAATGTTTCAGGAGCTAAGCCTGCCGCTAGAGGCTTATTATAATATTTAACAATTAAACCCATGCTGTGAAACTGGACTCCAAGATCCATGTCTTCTGTAATTGCTTTTTGAGGGATTCCGCCAATTAAATTCACATATTTTCGCCTCATGATAAAGTTAGTCCCTGCACATATTGCCGCGTTCCACTGATCCAATCCCGGCTGTATAACTCTAAAAAAAAGATCTTGTTCGGTTGTCATTTTATTTGTCCATTTTGAGAATAATTTTTGAAACGGGTCTTTATTTAGAAAATGTTGTGGAGACTGAACCATGGCAATTTTTTCGTTTTTAAAAAAGTCCATAAGTTCAATTAAAAAAGTAGAAACAGGAATATGATCAGCGTCGAAAACAGCAACAAATTCGCTGTTAGTTTGTTTTAGAGCATTATTTATATTTCCTGCTTTATATCCAACATTGCTTTTTCTTGAAATATAGTTAACGCCGAGTTGTTCGGCGAGTTTTTTCATAGAATCCCTGTTTCCGTCATCGAGAAGATAGATTTTTTTATTTTGATATTTTATGTTTTTACATCCGGTAATAGTGTCCCAGAGCATATTTTCACTTTCATTATATGTGCAGATAAATATATCAACGTCCGGAAAGTAATTAATATCCTTAATCTTCGATTCACTCTTGAGCTTGCGGATATTTACAGTTGCAAATGAAAAAAGAGTGAAAACCACAAAACTGTAGAGTTCAGCCGTAAAAAGAATCAAAGGCCATATTAAAAGATGAGGGGCCACAAAGTAATCAATAGTAAAAATAGCGCGCCAGCTAAGATAAAGAATGCCGACAATTAAGCACAAAGAAAATAAGGCGAACATTTCTTTGTCTTTAATATTTAAACGATTTAATATTTTTTCTATCAAGATACAACCAACTCCCAAACCAAATAAGGTTTTGTGCATAATAATCCAGTGGATCAGCCCAATATCCGAGCCTTTTGTAAGCTCTGTGAATTTTGTGTTTATAGATATCTAGTGCTGCATCTTTGTTGTAGAGTTTTATTGTGGGTAAAATTACTGCTATTGAGCCTAATGCTTCATTATCATTTTTAAGCTCTCCGTTTTGTTTGTAATTTGTGTAAAATTTTCTGTCCTGTTCCCATTTGTCTATGAAAAAATGAGATCTGTTAAGAAGTTTTTCTGCTCTTTTTTCATCGTTTAGAATGTAATCGATGTAAAACCTGTAAAAAATTCTCACTGCATCATAGGAAAAGTCACTTTTGTTTTCGACAAAGATTATTTTTCCGGTATTGTTGTTTATGTAGAAAAAATCAGGCGGAAGCCCGGAAGGTATATTATCAATGGAATAATTAACAAGCTCATACGATGAATCGATAAGCTTATGCCAGTCACGCTCTTTGTCAATTTCTGCAAAAAGCCTGAATTCATGAGGCATAAAGTACGAAGGATTGATTTCGACTTCTGTGAGTTTTCTTTGATTATCTCCTGAGGCTAGAATTCTCATTCCATTTATATCGATAGTTAACTTATTCCAGATATCCGGGAGAATTTTTTTTGCATGAGCAAGATAATCAGGCTCATTCCATTTTTTTGAAGCCAGAATTAATACAGCAGCATATTCAACATCAGCATCGCTGGCGCTGTTTGTGTCGAGAATTCCCCAATTGTCTATGCTCTTTTTCCCCCATAGCCATGCGAGTAGTTCATCATTTTCTCGATTAAGGTGTTTTTTTGTACATTCATAGACTTTATCGAAAGTTTTCCGGTCGTTAATCATTAATGCTCTTCTTAATGCATAAACCTGGCCTTCGGAAGTTGTCACTTCATGTTTTTGAAAGTCAATAATCCTACCGTCTTTGCTTATAAATTTATTTTTATAATAATCCCAGGAATCAATCAAAGATGTTTTGCCTGTTGCTTGTACGGTGTATTCATCAAAACGGCGTTTTAATGAGCCCAGTAATCCTTCGGAATATTGATGTTTTAGATCAATAAAGAAAAAAAATAATATAAAAAATATAACTGCAGTCAGTATATATTTTTGCATTTTTCATACCTTTTTCGGTTTTTATATTCATGTTTTGATTAATCAGGTGGTTAAAAATGTTAGTAATCCAAGTAATATCTTTTCGCAAAGAATTTAAATAATGTTAATTATACGAATTTATGAAGAAAAAATTATGCGAACATCGGCTTAATTATTAAATATCACTTGGATTATATGAAAAAATTTTTAATAAAATTTTTAGCAATTTTAATTTTGTGTATTTTTTGTTGTTTAGACGGAAATACACAAGATTATGCAAAACTAAACTGGATGTATAGAAATCATATAGAACAAGCGCAGGAATATGAAACAGAAGGGGAAATTGAAAAAGCAAATGAAGAATATCAAAAGGCGGAAGAAATTTTTCCTGAGAGATTTGAAGCAAGGTTTGGGCTGGCAAAAACTTATGGATGGATGGGGAAAGAAGACCTAGCCCGGAAATATTATAAGGAGCTTCTGGAAAAAGAGCCCAAAAATATTGCTGTTCTTGAAGCTTATGCGGCTTTTAGGCGAGATGCGGGAGATTATGACGAGTCTCTAGAAATTTATCAAAAGCTTCTAAAGAGAACAAAAAAAAAGAAATACAGAGAAAATATTGCGGAAGTCTATGCTCTCAAAGGCGAGTATAAAAAAGCTTTAGATTTATATTTTAAAATTTTAAAAAAAGATCCGGACAATTTAGAGGCTCAAAAATCAATAGCATCTATTTATTTCAGGCAAGGAGATTTTGAAAAAGCTTCGGTTTTTTATGAAATTTATTTCCGTAAAGCGACAGATTTAGATGCTCAATTAAATTATGGAAAAAGTCTGTTTTATTCGGGAAATTATAAAAAAGCGGAAGAAGTTTTGGAAGATTATGTTAATAGCCGCCCAAAGGATGTTGACGCTCTTGTTACTTTATCAGAAGTGTATTTGACGTTAGAAAAGCCGAAAAAATCTATAGTTGTTTTAGAAAAGGCAT
>CAYZIV010000133.1:0-4901 GCA_964478475.1 uncultured Gammaproteobacteria bacterium
ACAGAGAGCCGAACTCATTTGGGGATTTTGAGAAATTTTATTAAAAATTAATTCGTAATTCAAGTTAATTAATAAATAAATTATCAATTTATATTTTTTCTTATTTCAATATAATTTTTAAGAGACTCTTTCCAATCAAGACAGAGATTATCGTTGTCCATAACTGAATTAAGAGGTCGCTTTGCCGGACGGGGGAATGTTTCTGTATTTACGGGTATAACTTTTACGTCCATATCCATAAATTCAAAAATTTTACAGGCAAACCCAAACCAGCTTGTAGATCCGGAGCCGCATACATGGTATGTTCCGTGCGGTTTATTTTCTTTTATAAACTTGTAAATAACCTTGCTCAGCTCGACTGTCCAAGTTGGACAGCCTGTTTGATCATCAACAACTTTTAGTTCTTTGTTCTTTTGACCCAGCGTTATCATTGTCTCTACGAAATTTTTTCCGTTAAGCCCATACAACCAGCTTGTTCTCATAATGTAATGTTTAGGATGATTTTCTTTAACAGCATTTTCGCCTGCCAGTTTTGATTTTCCGTAAATACTTAAGGGATTTGTCGGGTCATCTGGTTTATAAGGAGAATTTTTTGTCCCGTCAAATACGTAATCGGTACTTATATAAAAAACAGGGATGCCCATTTTACCTGAAACTTGAGCTACAATCTCACTTCCTTTTTGATTTATTAAAAAAGCTTTTTCTTCGTCAGTTTCTGCGCCGTCAACATCAGTATATCCAGCGGCATGGACTATATAATCAGGATTTTGAGCTTCTAAAACAGTTTGAACCTGATTAAAATCAGTTATATCCATATCTTTAGAAGTGGTTTTTATAACGCGCAAACCTTCATTTTTCAGAATTTGTAATAAATCCTGACCCAGCATTCCATTTGAGCCTGTTACGAGAACCTTTTTCAAGATTTAACTCCCTTTGAATTTTTAACTGTAAGGTTTTTAATCCACTGTTGATTGTTAATATACCAATCTATGGTGATTTTCATGCCTTCTTCAAAAGACATTTCCGGCTTCCAGCCTAATTCATTCTGGATTTTACTGCTGTCAATAGCATATCTTCTGTAATGACCTAAGCTATCTTCTACGCATCTCATTAAATCCTTGCTTTTGCCAAGACTGTTTAAGATTAATTCCGTGATGTCAAGGTTTGTTTTTTCGGTATTTCCGCCGATATTGTAGACTTCTCCTTCTTTTCCCTTGTGCAGTACAGCATCAATTGCCTTGCAGTGATCGTAAACATAAAGCCAGTCCCTGACGTTTAGGCCGTCCCCATAAACAGGAATAAATAAATCTTGTAATGCATTGGAAACAAACAGCGGAATGAGTTTTTCCGGATATTGATATGGTCCATAGTTGTTGGAGCATCTGGTTATTAAAACAGGCATTTTATAGGTTTCAAAATACGACCTGACAATCATATCAGCAGATGCCTTGCTTGCAGAGTAGGGGCTGTTCGGCGCAAGCGGTGTTTGTTCTGTAAAATATCCGGTTTTTCCCAATGAACCATACACTTCGTCCGTAGAAACCTGTATAAACCTTTTGATTTTAAATTCTTTTGCCCAGCTCAGAAGATTTTGCGTTCCCAGCACGTTTGAAATTATAAAAACTTCCGGACCTGTTATGCTTCTGTCAACGTGTGTTTCTGCGGCAAAATTTATGCAACAGTCAACCTGCTCCATTATTTGGGCTACTAATTTCTTGTCGCAAATATCTCCTTTTACAAAAGTGTAATTGGGGTTGTTTTCTACATCTTTGAGGTTTTCAAGGTTGCCTGCGTATCCGAGTTTATCAAGATTTATGATCTTGTAATCAGGATATGTATTGAGCATATGCCTGATAAAACAGTTTCCTATAAATCCGGCTCCGCCTGTTATAAGTATTTTCATTTAAATTAACTCCGTATCTTTTAAAAAAGGTAAATTAGCATCTTTTTTAGAAACCAGCGGGCTATCTAAACCCCACTCAATGCTTATTTCAGGGTCGTCCCATCTTATTCCCGTGTCATGTTCGGGGGAATATTCATTTGACGCTTTATATAATACTTCAGCTTCTTCTGATAATACAACAAACCCGTGCCCGAAACCTTCCGGAATATACAGCATGTTTTTGTTTTCTTCAGACAGCTCAAACCCTATCCACTTTTTATAATTTTTAGAATCTTTTCTTAAATCAACAGCAACATCAAAAATTTTCCCTTTTGTGCAGCGGACTAGTTTTGCCTGTTGTTTCGGGGATTTTTGAAAATGAATTCCTCTCAAAACTCCTTTTGTGGATTTTGAGTGGTTATCCTGGTTAAAATCTATATTTATCCCGTTTGCTCGAAATTCAGAAAGTTTATAAGATTCCAGAAAAAATCCTCTTTCGTCTTGAAAAACTTTTGGCTGTATTAAAAAAACATCTTTGAGTTTTGTTTCAGTAAAGGTGCATGGCATATATTTTTACCCGGGTTTTAAATGATTTTATAAAAGTTTATTATAAAAAGAGTCAAAAGTAATAATTTGCATTATATAATGTTATTTGCTGTAAACAAAATTTTAAGGATAAAACAATGAGCTCGGGGAAAGTCATAGCTACAAACAAAAAAGCTTATCATGACTATCATATAATTGAAAAATATAATGCCGGCATAGTGCTTACAGGCACTGAAATTAAGTCTATCCGTGCCGGCAGAGTTAATTTAAAAGACAGTTTTGCCAAGATAGAAAACGGGGAAGTTTGGCTTTATAAATCGCATATAAGTAAATACGACATGGGAAATATCTATAATCATGAGCCCGAGCGTAAAAGAAAACTTTTACTCAAAAAAGAAGAAATAAGAAAACTGGAAAATAAGCTCAAAGGAACAGGACAGACAATCGTTCCTCTGAAATTATACCTTTCAAACGGCTGGGCAAAGCTGGAAGTAGGTCTTGCAAAAGGTAAAAGACAATATGACAAGCGTGAAGATCTGGCTAAAAAGACTGTAAAACGCGAAATTGAAAGAGCAGAAAAATACAGATAGTAGGAGGACTTTTGTTATGATTTGCCCGCTGTTATTATGCCTCCTGTAGAAACCGGTCTTGAAGGGTCTTGTTAATGAACATTTCAGGCTTTTAAATACGTTTTCTTCATTTTCTTTCTGTCTTAAAATTCAGCCGTCGCCTTTGCCGTTGAACCATCTCAGGAAAAACTGATTATCACTCACGAAGGGGGTTCGGGGGTTCGCCCCTGATTAAAGCTAAAGCGGGTTTTTCTTTTCTTTGCTTCGTTTCTTTTCTTTTTGCTCGCAACAAAAAGAAAAGAAATGAAGAAATCGTATTTTAATTACGATATTTTTTTTAAAATCTATAAATTTTAATATTTATTTTACAGCTTGTTCATTTTCTTTCTTTTTTAAGTAAAAAGAAAGAAAACAGAACCAAAAGAAAGAAAAACCAACGGGGCTGCGCTCGCAAAGCTCGCTTCGCTAGAAATCAGGGGCACGCCCCTGAAACCCCTCGTGGGGAACAAGGGATGGTTTTTTAATATCTTATTCTTCTATAATTGAGTTCCTGTTTTTATGGTTTGCAAGATACACAAACTTGTAAAGCATTGATGGGTTAAAGTTTTTGCCGCCCATAGACAGCATAATTCTTATAGCTTCAGCGTTGCTCATCCCTTTTTTATAAACCCTGTCCGAAACGAGTGCGTCATAAACATCAACAATAGCTGTTATCTGTCCGTAAAGAGTAATTTCTTGTTTTTGAATCCCATATGGATAACCGCCGCCTTCAAATCTTTCCTGATGATCATTTGCTACTCTTGCGACCTCTTCTGATACGTCTAAATTTTGTTTTATATAGTTATATCCTAAGGTTGTATGGGTTTTTATTATGTCAAACTCTTCTGGTTCCAATTTTCCCGGTTTGTTTAAAATTTCTTTCGGGATGCGCATTTTGCCTATGTCATGCAGTAATGCTCCCATTGTTAACTCTTCAATCTGATACTCTTCAAGTTTTAGATAAACCCCCAACGCTGCTGACATTGTAGAAACATTTATGGCATGTGAAAAGGTGTATGAATCAAAAACTCTTAATTGTGATAAACATTCAATTTTTTCTAAATTACTTGACGCTTCGTCAATGATAGTATCTCTTATATCGATACAATCTTTTGTATCAATTTCTTCTCCCTGATAAACTTTTTGTATAATTGATTTTGAGTTTTTTAATAAAGTTCTGGCCGTTTGTTCTTTTATCAAAGAATTTTCCGGAACTACCTGATCAGGTTCTTCATAGTTATCTATAACAACAATTTGATCGGTTTCTTTTTTAAAAAGGTCTATATAGCTGAATTTCATTAATAAGCCGGGAGTTAATAAATCTCCGGTTTTGTAAACCAAATTTCCGTTTTTATCATATAAATCAAATTCCAGGTATTTTTTTCCTGCTAATTCCAGGGTAACAACTTTTCTCATAGCAGTTCCTTGATCCGTTGTAATTATTGCTTTTTACAATACCATAAGCATAAAACATTTAAAAACAATGTATACTTTTTTCGGGTTTTGTTTTTAAATATTAGGTTTTGATTATCCTGTCAATGTTCCTGTATTGTATCGCTTCTGAAATATGAGAAGCAAGAATGTTTTCGCTGTTTTTAAGATCGGCGATTGTTCTGGAAAGTTTAAGAATTCTATCATAAGCCCGTCCTGAAAGGTTAAATCTTGTTATAGCGGTTTTTAATAGGTTTTCTGAATCGTTGTCAAGTTTGCAGTATTTTTTAATTAATTTAGGCGACATTTGTGAGTTTGAAACAATTTTTTCCTGTTTAAAGCGATTAATCTGTACTTTTCTGGCTTCAATTATTCGCTTTCTTATTTCAGAAGAGCTTTCACCTGTTGTGGTTTTATTCATCAATTCATCATCA
>CAYZIV010000134.1:0-4868 GCA_964478475.1 uncultured Gammaproteobacteria bacterium
AATAAAAGGTATAATCTTTCCAGGTGGCAGCATTTACTACAGCGCCTTTTGCTTCGAGGATTCTGTCGAATTCTCCGGCAGGATATTTGGGTGTCCCTTTAAACATCAGATGCTCGAGAAAATGTGATATTCCTGTTATTGAATCATCTTCGTTTATTGAACCTGTTTTTATCCAGGTGCTTACATTGACCAGTTTTCCCGGTTTGTATGCAATCACTACTGTATGGCCGTTATCAAGAGTGTAAAACTCAACCGGTTTGTCAATATATGGAAATACAAAACTCTCTTTGTTCTTTATTTCAGGACTTTTTATATTCATAATGAAAAATTAAACTCCAATAATTTTCTTTATAACAAAATATTTTACTCTACTTTCTGTCAAAAATCCAAAATCCGCGGTTTTTGTGAAGAGGTTTGTGAAGCATTATAACCCCATTTCTGTCTGATTCTTCTTTATCGTGAATCATTGGAGATCTGGTTGTCTTGAAACTCCGCTGTTTTACGTCTTTAAGCCCTGTCGGCTTGAATTCATAAGAAATAAAAACATAATCACCCATATTTTTTAGGGTTATAGCCCGAAATGCATTGGGAGTCTGGATTAATGCAGGTGTGGATATATGCGCTACTTCTTTTATCACATTTATTCCTGTTCCGTGATAATGTCCGCTTATTACCGCTATAACATTGTTGTATTTTTCCAGAAGTTTAATATATTTTTCTTTATTTAAAACATTATGGGTGGAGGACTTAAACGGCTCTATAAGCGGATAATGTTGAAATATCACCGCATATAAATCGCGGTTTTGTTTCAATTTGCTCTCAAGCCAGTTTAATTCGTCTTCTGTAAAATAGCCGTGAGCTGTTTTTTTATCGTCAAAACTCCCATCCATAAAGATAAACAAAAAATTTTTTAATTGAAAACTATAATATGTCTTGTCTTGTTTTTGAGAAGATTTTTTGTTCATTTTTTGCAGAAATTCTGATCTGCTAAAATTTTCCCCGATATCATGATTTCCTGTTGTCCAGTGCCATTTAGGTTTAAGCTTGTTTGCCATTTTGCAAAATTTTTCTAAAAGGTTTTCGTCAGGGACGCTGATCATGTCTCCTGTGAATACAACAAAATCAATATCTTTAAGTTGATTTACCTGGTTAACAGCATCGGTCATAAGCGCGGCAGATTCCTTGAACATCCTCCCGGACACGCTTTCTCTCGTGTCGCTAAAGTGAACATCAGATATTTGCACAAATTTAACTGTATTATCAGAATTGCTGCCTTGTGCCCTGCACTCTCCCGATAAAAATAATAAATTGAAAATCACAATAAATGTGATGGTGTAAAAGATTCTTGGCATTTGTAAGTAATTTGGTTTTTGTGAATTTTTTGAACTTCCTTCAATAACCAATCGGCAGAAAGGTTAAAAGCCTTGTTATTAAAATTTTATCACAGGTTTTGAGAAGATTTAATTATAAACCAGAGTCGTTAATTAACCTGAGTCGCGACTCAGGTTAATTACAATTTTTAAGTTTTTCAATAATGTAGTTGCATTAATTAATTCAACTATTTGTTCGGTAAGTGTTGATTACTATTCAATTATTAAAATCCTGTGATTATAACGAGTTCTGCTCAAATTAATCCTTAGGATTTAAATCCAAATTTTAACCTTTTAGAGGAGAAAAATATATCTCTGTATTGATGAGGAAGCACTCTAAAAAGTGTACTATGCGTAATGTAGAAAACCTTAGGCCATAGTGGGTCTGATTTAGAAGTAAAGGTAATTATTTAAGATTTTGGGGGAGTCGTTATGCATAGTTTTGACCATTACGGAAACAGGAGTGTTTTAATCATTGATGACAATTACGATCATGCGTCGGGTATAAGAGAATTAGTCAGGCTCGAGACTCGTTTTGACGTAAAAGGAATCGCTGCTTCAGCGGAGATCGGAATTTCTCTTATTAAAAAACATAAACCTGATGTAATTTTAATGGATATAAACATGCCTGATATGGACGGCATTACAGCTATACAGAAAATTCAGGGTATTGAGCCGGATGCAAAAGTTATTGCAGTAACAGGTTATGATGATTCTGATCTTATTTTTAGAGCGATGAAAGTAGGAACAAGGGGTTATTTGCTAAAAACAATGGCTGCATCTCAATTAACAAAAGCAATTGAAGAAGTGCTTGCCGGTAAAATATACCTTCCTGCCGCATTAGCTGTTAAGTTCTTCGATCATTTCCAGACATCATTCAAAGAAGATTCCAAAACATATTCATCAGACGAAGAGAATTTACTCTCAAGTCTTACACAGCGTGAAGAAGAAGTTCTCGGGCTGTTAACAAACGGAACTACTTACAAAGAAGTTGCTAAACAGCTTTTTATCAGTGAAACAACTGTTAAAACTCATGTTAACAACATTTTCCAAAAACTGCAGGTGAACGACAGAACTCAGGCTGTTCTTTATGCCATTAATCACGGTCTTTCAAACAAATCACAAATGAAAGCAGCTGTATAATTAAGAAAACAGGCATTTAGCAGGTGCTGAAAAGATAAAAATGAGAAAATACAGTAAAGAAAAACAGCATATTTCAATAAAGGACCTGATGAGTGATATAGAACAGGATATATACACAAATCAGACAATACTCAGTTTATCCAGGAGTTTTCTGGAAACAATAATTGAAAACAGAACTGAGGCTGTAATTCTTTTAAAAATCCGCGAAACAAAAGATTTTCAGAACTTATTAAACAGGCTTAAATATACTGATATAAAGGTATATAGCTATTCGGAAAATATTGATGATTTTAAAAACATAGAATTGAATGTACCTGTTTTAGAAAATGATGAATTTTTCCTTATAGCCGCAGAGAGATTTTCCGCTTGTTTATACTGGAATAGAACTTCGATTGAATCTTTTGACCTTTGTAAAGGGTTTTGTTCACTAAATCCGAGCGATACAAAACAAATAATCGAATATTTGCAAAAAATCAAACCGGATCAAGAGCTTGAAAAAAGCCTTTCGCAGGTTCTGCAGGACCGGAGAAATAACGAAAAATTCACAACAATACTCAGAAAAATTGTATCGGACCTTGAAAATAGACAACGAGAACTTATTTGCGCAAATTCTGAATTAAAAGAATTTTATGAAAAAAAAGAAGAAAGCGAAAAATTATCTTTGCTGGGTCAATTATTTTCAACAGTGATGCACGAAGTCAGGAATCCTCTAGGAGCAATTAATTTACATACAAAAATAATAGCTAAAAAATTAAAATTAATTGAAACTGATAATCAGGAAGCAGTGAAAGATATTTTAGATGCGGTTGATCTGATAACAAACACTTCTTTGAGTTTAGAAAAAACTTTAAGTGAACTTCTGGACTATTCTAAGCCGTTAGTGCTTAATAAAACCGAGTTGAACTTTGAAAATGCAGTGCAGGAGATAATAAATCTTATCAGACCTACATACGAAAATAAAAGCGTTAAGTTAATATTTGAAAACACTTTAAATAAAGGTCTTTTAGTAAGTTTTGACCGGGCAAAATTTCATCAGGTAATATTTAATATTTTAAAGAATGCTCTGGAGGTTTCAAAAAGCGGCGATAAAGTAAGAATTTTACTTCAAAACCAGGAAGATAAAATTTATTTAAAAATTTCGGA
The DNA here is from genome assembly GCA_964478475.1 of uncultured Gammaproteobacteria bacterium. Taxonomy (GTDB): domain Bacteria; phylum Cyanobacteriota; class Vampirovibrionia; order Gastranaerophilales; family UBA9971; genus CAYZIV01. The sequence continues at coordinate 3,657 of CAYZIV010000134.1, forward strand.
TGAAGGACCTGGGATATCCGAGAAAAACAGAGAAAAAATATTTGAACCATACTTTACAACTAAAAAAGAAGGAACAGGTGTAGGCTTAGCCCATGCCAAGAAAATAATAACGGCTCATGGCGGTGAAATATACGTTGAACCTAATAATGAACAGGGAAGTACTTTTATAATATCCCTGCCGGTAAATCAATATAGATAATTAATTAACAGGGGAGAAAAAATATGGACTTAATTGAAAAAAGATCGATGCAAGTAGCATCTCTTGCTTTGGACGGTCTTGCAGCAAGGCATAAATCAATCTCTTCCAATATTGCAAATGCTGATTCTCCAAACTATAAAAGGCTTGATATAAGTTTTGAGGATCAACTTCAAAGGATTATTGACACAGAAGACAGGAAAAAAAAGCATAAGTTAGAGAATATGTTTAATGAAAACAGGGAAGACTTTAAACCGGGAGCTTTTGATCTTAAGTTCTCTGATTTTAATCCGGTGATGACAATAAGTGAAGCCGGATCTTCGGGCATTAATAATGTAAACATAGAAACAGAAATGTCTGAACTTGCTAAAAATGGGATGAGATATAATTCTTTAGCGGTACTTCAGCAAAAAGCCTTTCAGGGAATGAAAGATGTAATTCAACAGGGAGGACGTAGCTAATGAATTTTAATACTTTTGACGTAAGCGCGTCTGCAATGAGCGCTCAAAGAGTCAGGATGGATACAATTGCAAGTAATATTGCGAATATAAATACAACAAAAAATCCGGACGGATCACCCGGTGTTTATAGAAGAAAAGAAGCAGTTTTTGCAAGTGTTTATCACGATAAATTAAGCGGTAATAGTTCAGATGATTTTTTTGCTGAAAAAAATTCAGGTTCTCATTTAGCCGGCAGAGTAGAAGAAAATATTAATGCGCATTCCACCGGAGTAAAAGTGATGGAAGTGGCAGAAGATCATAAGACTCCGCTGCAAACGGTTTATAATCCTTCTCATCCTGATGCAAACGCTGAAGGGTATGTGGAAATGCCAAATGTGAATATTGTAACTGAAATGGTCGATATGATGTCAGCAAGCAGAGCGTATGAAGCGAATGTAACAACGGTTAAAGCAACTAAAAGCATGATAAATGCGGCAATGAAAATATAAGAGGTGAATTATGGCTAATTCTATAGGAAATATAGAATCTCAATCAATTAATAATAGGATGAATATC
>CAYZIV010000135.1:0-2585 GCA_964478475.1 uncultured Gammaproteobacteria bacterium
TTTGCATGATTATATGGAAACAAGTCGCCTTGATGATTTGATTTCCTATACAGATAATATTTATCTTGATTATGGCGCAACTACAACAGTTCATGGCACTAATAATGATGATGTATCCCAAATTTCCAGAAAAGCAAAACTTGCAGAACTCAAGCTTATTCATTCTCCGATAAGACACTTAGGTTCTGACAGGAGCCTCGCTGTTTTAAAAAATATGTACGAATTTTTAAAAGATAAAGTTGAAGTTTATCCCGAAGATAAAGCTCAATCTTTATTAATTGAAGATAATAAAATCAAAGGATTTATAACACAAAACGGAAAAACAATAAATGCAAAATACGTAATAATGGCTCCCGGCAGAGAAGGGGCTGACTGGATTACGGAAGAACTTAAAAAATGCGGGATAGATTTTGAAAATAATGCTGTAGATATCGGCGTAAGAGTTGAACTTCCTGCTCCGATAATGGAAGAGCTTACCAGTAAGCTGTATGAAGTTAAGCTGGTTTATAATGCTCCGACTTTCGGTGATGACGTTAGAACATTTTGCATGAACCCTTATGGAGAAGTAGTTTGTGAGAATTACGAAGGTATAACTACAGTTAACGGACACAGTTATGCTGACAAAAAATCTGAAGATACGAATTTTGCTCTGCTGGTCAGTAAAAAATTTACAGAACCTTTTAAAGAACCTATAGCTTATGGTCAACATATTGCAAGACTCGCCAATATGCTGGCAGGCGGAGTTCTCGTTCAAAGATTCGGCGACCTTCTTGACGGAAGAAGATCAACTCCTGCTAAAATTGCCGACGGAACTGTAAACCCTACCTTTAAAGATGCTGTTCCCGGAGATTTAAGCCTTGTTTTACCGCACAGACACCTTACAAGCATTATTGAAATGATACAAGCACTTGATAAGATAGCTCCGGGGGTCGCATCCAGATATACTTTGCTGTATGGTATAGAAGTCAAGTTTTATAGTTCAAGAATCAAACTGACCAATGAACTGGAAACTAACGGCGTTAAAAACCTCTTTACAATCGGAGACGGCGCAGGAGTTACAAGAGGACTTATTCAGGCTTCTGCCTCAGGTGTTTATGCAGCGAGAGTTATTTGTTCAAGATAATTAAATTAAAAAAACTTCCTACTCTATAAAAATTAAGTTAAAATTATTTTCTATAAAATTTATGTGGTTTATAATTTGAATATTAAAATAAAATTAAGTGAAAAGATCGATGCTAAAGTGTTTAAAAACATTAATTAAAATATTCGAAGGCCTTATGTGGCTTTATATGCCCATAATAATTTTTTACTGGACATTAACTCTTATACAATTAGATGCTCTAACTCCATTAAGAACTGTTGTTGGGATTCCAGTTTATCCTGTTATTGGGTTTTTAAATGAATATTTTAATTTTCAATTTTATTTCGGAGAATCAGAAATTGATTACACCCCTTTTGTTTTAACAATAATTGTGGGGTTATCTATTTTTATTTCAATTTTTATTTCCAATAGTCTGGATTTTATTGATGAAAAGATTGAAAAAATAAAAATCGAATGGTTAAAAAAACAAGATATTGATGCAAAGAAAAAATTAAAAAATATCCACATTAAAGAACTCAATAAAAATAAAATTATATATGTACTATTTAAAATATTAAAAATCGAAAGTCATGAAAATTATCTGGTGCAAAAAGATGATGATTCATTTTCTATTGGTCTTATAGATTCTTATGAAACATCAATAAAAAATATTGCAAAAAGTTTTTCTGGAAAAGAGTTTAAAAGTTTTTCCAACGACCCTGCTTTAAACAGCTTTATTTTTACGGATACCGAACAATTTGTTATTTTTCTTAAATATTTTATAGAAAAAATTAAAGAAATAAACAAAGGAACTAAAGATGATCTGAATACTGTTTTTAATTATACAATTGCTTGCAGTTGCAGTTATGATACCGCAACAGCTGAGACAGATTTATCTTTAACCAAGAAAGTATTAAATCTTGTTGGAAATAATGAAATTTTTATTACAGATATACTCAAACAAAAGCTCGATCATATAGATACAGATCTTTATATGGAATTTGAATCAAAAGGCATATATATTTTGGATGAAAAAGATCTCGATATTTATAAATTAAGAATCGATTAATTTATCCTTTGTAATTTTCTAGAAGATCGCTAACCGAACTGTTAGAATAAATCCGCTTAATTGATTCACCAAGAAGATGGGCAACATTGAGCTGAATTATTTTAGACGGGGCATTTTCTTTAAGAGGGATTGTATTTGTAACGACTATTTCTTTAATAATGCTGTTATCAAGTCTTTCTAAAGCCTGGCCGCTAAATAAAGCGTGGGCAGCGCATACAAATACTTCTTTTGCCCCTTTGTTTTTTAACAAAGCTGCTGATTCAGTTATAGTTCCTGCTGTATCAATCATATCATCAACTAAAATGGCTATTTTGTTATCAACTTCACCGATAAGATTTTCGACCTGAGCAATATTATGCGCTTGTCTTCTTTTATCAACGATTGCTATAGAGCAATTAAGTTTTTTTGCGAATTTCCTTGCTCTTTCAACACCGC
>CAYZIV010000135.1:2685-4852 GCA_964478475.1 uncultured Gammaproteobacteria bacterium
ATTGCTATAGAGCAATTAAGTTTTTTTGCGAATTTCCTTGCTCTTTCAACACCGCCTGCGTCCGGACTTACTATTACCAGTTCTTCAGGTTTATAATTTTTTTCTGAAATATAATTAATCAAAACCGGTTCAACCATAACGTGATCAACCAGAGTGCTGAAAAACCCCTGAAGCTGACCTGTATGGAGGTCTACTGCAAGAACGCGAGTAGCTCCAGCTGTTGCTATTAAGTCAGCAACCAGTTTTGCGGTTATCGGCTCTCTTCCTGATGTTTTTCTATCCTGTCTGGCGTATGCATAATAAGGAATAACAGCTGTAATTGTGTTTGCGCTTGCTCTTTTGAGTGCATCTATAGAAATAAGCAATTCCATAAGGTTTTTGTTCACAGGTTCACAAAGCGATTGAACTATAAAAACATCATCGCCTCTGATACTTTCTTTGACTCGGACATAAATTTCACCGTCACTAAAATCTTTAACCTGCATTGTACCTAAACTTATGCCCAGATGGGTTGCTATATCTTCAGCAAGTGATTGATGAGCTCTGCCTGAAAAAATTTTAAGATCTTGAATTGATTTGGCTATTTTTGTTTTCTGCATTTCTGATAACTCTAATGTCAACTTTATTCCCTCCATGATATCAAATTTATAGTTATTTATTTGTTTAATTTTTTTTCTACCCAATTTTCTATATTCTTTTGTTTTTCTCTGGCAACAGCAAGCGATGATTGGGGAACATCTCTTGTTATAACTGAACCTGCTGCTATACTAGCTTTTTCATTAATTGTTACCGGCGCTATTAAAACACAATTTGAACCGATTTTAGCGTTGTCTTGTATGGTTGTTTTACTTTTTATACAGGTTAACGGATCATAATTTGCTGTGATTGTTCCTGCGCCTATGTTTACATGTTGTCCAAGGAAAGAGTCTCCTATGTAGCTTAAATGTGAAACATTTGTGGAGCTGTTGATTTGAGAATTTTTAACCTCTACAAAATTTCCGATTCTTACATCCGAGGCTATATCAACATTGTTTCTAAGCTGGGCAAATGGTCCTATTGTGGAATTATGACCTATTGCAGAATCAGAAACTTTTGATTGTATTATTTTTACATTGTCTGCGGTTTTTACATTTCCCCTTATAAACGAATTAGGTCCTATAATACAATTTTTTCCAAAAATATTTGTCCCCTCAAAAATACAACCCGGATAGACTATCGAATCTTGTTCTATTATTGTTTCCGGAGAAATAATCGTATTTTCCGGATTAATAAATGTCACTCCCTTGTCCATAAGGTTATTTACAGTTAAAGTGCTAAGAATTTTTGCAGCTTCCGCAAGATGTTTTCTTGAATTGATGCCAAAAATCTCGTAATTGTTTTCCAGCTTGAATACCGAAGTTTTTAAACTTTTTTTTACAGACCAGTCAATGATATCAGTAAGATAATATTCCCCTTGACTGTTATCAGAAGTGATTTCAAAAAACGCATCGGATATTTTCTGCCATTCAAGGCAATAAACACCGGCATTTGTTTCTTTTATAGCTTTTTCTTCAGGGTTTGCGTCCTTTTCTTCCACTATTTTTAAAACATTTCCCGCTGAGTCCCTAATAATCCTGCCGTAACCCGTGGGATTATCAAACACCGCAGACATTACGGTTACTGCAGAATTTGATTTTTGATGAGATTTTATGAAATCAGATAAGGTTTTAGAGGTTATTAACGGAGTATCTCCGCATAAAACCACTACTGTGCCTGTAAAATCCTTTAAACTATCGTGGGCTTTAAATACGGCATCTCCTGTGCCAAGCTGGGGTTTTTGTAAAATCGTTGTTATAGAAGAATTTTTCCCATATGTTTTTTCCAGAAAGGTTTGAACTTCTTCTGATTTATGTCCTGTTATAACAAAAGATTCGGTTACACAGCCTGAGCTTATTACCGAATCCATAACTCTTTCGATCAATGTTTTTCCTAAAATCTCGTGTAAAACTTTAGGAAGGGAAGATTTCATTCTTGTTCCCATTCCTGCAGCAAGTATTACAGATTTAACAGAATTACTCATTAATTATAAAACCCATGTATTTGACATTATTATTTAATAAACATGAACTTTTTAAAATGCGGTTTGAAAAAATTTTTTCAAACCGCATTAATTTTCTGTATCGAAGTA
>CAYZIV010000136.1:0-4810 GCA_964478475.1 uncultured Gammaproteobacteria bacterium
TCGCTATTTGCGCATGTATATTTATAACCAAGCAGGTTAGAAACATAGAAACCGGAGCTCCGGGTTCAGCTTTTCTTTTTTTCTACCTTTTTTCTTTTACTGTAAAAGAAAAAAGGTAGGCGCTGGCTTTAGACAGCGAAACAAATGTAAAAATGTTAGTTTTAGTCAGGGGTTTCACCCCCGAACCTCCGAGCGCATTATGTTAAATCATTGTATAAAAAACTAAAAAATTCCGAAAACTTATTACCTATCTATTTTAGGGAGTTTATCTATGATGTCTTTGAAAATATAAAGATCGGATTCCCTTTGTATGAAATTATGCGAAGAACTTGATCTGCTAAAAGTGAAACATTTATTATATTATCTAGGTAAGAAGTTTGATCGGGTAAGGAAAAATGGATTATAAAAAAGAGCTGGTTGTAAAAGATATAAAGTACGTCTGGCATCCGTTTACACAGATGAAAGACTACGAAACCGAATCTCCGCTTATTATAGACAGGGGAAAGGGTGTCTATATATGGGATATAGAAGGAAATAAATATATTGATGCGATTTCTTCATGGTGGGTAAACACCCTCGGACACTCAAACCCACGGTTGAATGAGGCGTTAAAAGCTCAGGTGGACAAAATAGAACATGTCTTACTGGCAGGGTTTTCGCACGTTCCAGCTATAGAACTCGCAGAGAAACTTGTTCAAATCACGCCTGAAAACTTAACGAAGGTTTTCTATTCTGATAACGGCTCAACAGCAGTAGAAGTCGCGCTGAAAATGGCGTATCAATACTGCCAGCAAACAGGGCAAACAAAAAAAGAGAAGTTTATCGCTTTGAAAAATTCTTACCACGGCGATACACTTGGGGCGGTTTCCGTTGGGGGAGTTGATGTTTATCACAAGATTTATAAGCCGATGCTGTTCGACGTGTTTCAGGCAGAATCGCCATATTGCTACAGATGTCCGATGGGACAGAATCAGGGCTGCTGTAACATAGAGTGCATAGGCTTTGTGGAAAAAATTCTCGAAGAACACGCTTCTGAAATCGCGGGAATTATTGTCGAGCCGCTTGTGCAGGGTGCGGGGGGGATGATTATTTATCCTGTTGAATATCTTAAAAAGCTGAGAGCTCTGTGTGATAAGTATAATGTGCTGTTAATTGACGATGAAGTGGCGATGGGCTTTGGGCGAACAGGGAAAATGTTCGCATTCGAGCATGCAGACATTGTTCCTGACCTTGTGTGCCTGGCAAAAGGTTTGACAGCCGGCTATCTTCCGCTTGCGGTCACTATGGCTACCGACGAAATTTATCAGGCGTTTTACGACGATTATGAAAAATTAAAGACTTTTTTTCACGGACATAGTTTTACTGGGAATCCCCTAGCAGCGGCCGTTGCGCTTGAAAACCTGAAAATTTTGGAAGAAGAAAAAATTATTGACTCGCTTCAGCCAAAAATCGAAGTCCTGAAAAAGAACCTTGAGAGGTTTAAAGACCTTGACTGTGTTGGTGATATTCGTCAGGTTGGGATGGTTGGAGCTGTTGAAATAGTTAAAAACAAGCAGACAAAAGAGCCTTACAAGTTTGAAGAAAGAATCGGGTCGAAAATATACAAAGAAGCTCTGAAAAAAGGCGCGATCTTGCGTCCGCTTGGCAGTGTAATTTATTTTATGCCGCCGTATGTCATTACAGAACAGGAAATTGAGCATCTGGTTAATATAGCGATAGAATCGGTCAAGGATGCTTTATGATAGTATTTAAAGTATAGAAAGATATTGCTAGAGATATAAATGAAAATTATAAGACATCAGGATTTAGGGACAGAGTTTTTTGAATATCAGGAATTTTCTGAAATAGAGAATGTTTCTGCAATTATTCAGGATGTGAAAATAAACGGGGACAACGCTATAAAAAAATACAGCGTTGAATTTGGCGATGGTGACCTGGAAAAGCTGGAATTGTCAACAGAAGAAATAGAATCAGCAATAGAGCAAACACCTGAAGATGTTAAAAAATATATACGGGAAGCGGTGAAAAATGTTAAAAACTTTGCAGAAGCCCAGTTTTCAGCATTAAAAGAAGTAGAAACATCCATAGATGGCATAACTCTTGGGCATAAAGTAATTCCACTGGAAACAACCGGTGCGTATATCCCGGGAGGAGCATATCCGTTATTGTCATCGGCAGTCATGTCAATTGTTCCTGCAAAGGTAGCAGGAGTGAAAGAAGTTATAGCTTGCAGTCCCAAAATTCAACCGGCTGTAATAACCGCTTGCAAGCTTGCAGGCGCTGATAAAATATTTCAAATAGGCGGAGTGCAGGCAATTGCGGCAATGGCTTATGGCACGGAATCTGTGCCTGCTGTGAATAAAATAACAGGTCCGGGGAATAATTACGTAACCGCTGCAAAAAAGCAGGTGTACGGGGTTTGCGGAATTGATTTTCTTGCCGGTCCCAGTGAAATCATGATTATAGCCGATGAAACTGCCAACACTGAATTTATTGCAGCAGATATGCTGGCTCAGGCCGAGCACGACATTGATGCAAGAGCTTATTTAGTAACAACTTCAGAAAAACTGGCATATGATGTTATATTGAAAATCGAGGAATTTTTAAAAACCCTGAAAACTGCTGAAATTGCAGTGAAATCCATAAGTCAAAGTTGTATAATTCTGGTTGATAAAATTGAGCAGGCTGTTGAAATTGCTGATAGAAAAGCGCCTGAACATCTGGAAATATGTTATAAATACGCAAAGCAGGACATAAACAGGTATAAGAATTATGGCTCATTGTTTGTAGGAAATTATTCGGCTGAAGTGTTCGGGGATTATTGCAGCGGAACTAATCATATTTTGCCGACCAATGGTGTATCAAAATATTCAGGCGGATTGAGCGTATTTGATTTTGTAAAAATTCAGACATATCAAGAAGTTTCAAAAACTGCGATAGAAAACGGTTTAGCTCAGACAGCATCGAATCTTGCTTTTATTGAAGGACTTGAAGCGCATAAGCTATCAGCTGAACTAAGAAATGAAAAAGAATAATGAAAAAGGGTGTTTTTATTACTTTTGAAGGAGCTGATGGCTCAGGTAAATCAACACAACTTGAGCTGGTAGCTGATTACCTCAAAAACAAAGGAATTGATTTTATAAAAACCCGTGATCCCGGAGGAACTGATTTGGGATGTAAAATTCGAGAAATTCTTCTTAATTATGACGGAAATGTTGCCCCGCTGTGTGAATTATTTTTATATCTTGCCGATAGAGCCCAGCATATAGAAGAAAAGATTATGCCAGCTTTAAATGAAGGAAAAGTAGTATTGTGCGATAGATACGTCGATTCAACTATGGCTTATCAGGGATATGCAAGAGAATTAGGAATGGATAAAGTTTTAGAGCTTAATAATACAGTAGCAAAAGGTTTGATGCCGGATTTAACCTTTATTTTTGATGTGAATACAGAAGTTGCGATGAATCGGGTAGGAAATAAAAAAGATAGACTGGAGTCTGAAGCAGAAAGCTTTCATAAAAAAGTAAGAGAAGGCTATCTAAAGCTTGTGGAAAAATTTCCCGAGAGGATAAAATTAATTAATTCAAACCAAAGCATTAAAGAAGTGCAGAATGAAGTAATGCCGAGCGTAGAAAAAATAGTATTTTAAAACCATTTCTTTATTAATGTTTTGACAAGAATTTTGTATACTATTATTATTAAAATATATATAAAAATAAGGTTATAAATATAATATGCTTCCTTTAATATCAGAAGAAACCAGAGCCCGAATAACCGAAGAAGCTCTCCAGGACGTAGATAGCTGGAGAAAAAAGATGATTAATTATATAAAAGAAGAAAATCCTGAAATTAATGCTGCAATTATTGATGCGGCTGGAAAAACAGAATTGGACCCTAAAGCAGTGGCTTTAGGCGCATATCTATCATACATGCTTTTGGAAAAAGCCGACAGTGAAGAATCAGGATTAATAGATCAAATTTTGGAATAATAAATGAAAGAGAAACCTGAAGCAAAGTTAGTGATTGGCTTAATGTCAGGCACTTCAGCTGATGGGATAGACGGGTGTCTTGTAAAAATTTATCCTGATTTTTCGATAAATTTTATAGCCGGAGTTGAATATCCGTATCCGGAAGAAATAAGAAAAACTCTTTTTAAAATATTTGAAAACCGCTCATCTCCTGAAGAAATTTGCTGGATGAATTTTGCAATAGGTGAATGTTTTGCGCAAACGGCTTTAGAAGTGATGAAAAAAGCCGGATTAACTTCTGATAATATTGATATAATAGGTTCTCACGGTCAAACCATATATCATAAACCTGATGATGAATTTATCGGCGAAATAAACAAGAAAAGTACGCTTCAAATCGGTGAAGGTGCTGTAATTGCTGAAAAAACAGGAGTTTTAACAATTTCTGATTTCAGAACAACAGATGTTGCTGCAGGAGGACAAGGCGCTCCGCTGGTGTGTTTTGCCGATAAAATTCTTTTTGAGGAAGACAGGAAAATAAGAGCAGTTCAAAATATCGGCGGAATTGGCAACGTTACAGTAGTAGGGAAAAATTTCAATACCATAGCATTTGATACAGGGCCGGGTAACGTTATTATTGATTATTGCGCCCATAAATTTTTTAATAAAAATTATGATGAAAACGGAAACTTTGCCGCAAAAGGTAATATTGACGAAAAATGGCTGAAACAGTTATTAAAAGAAGATTATTACAGTAAATCACCCCCCAAAACAACAGGAAGAGAGTTGTTTACTTCTGTTTATATAGAAAACATGCTAAAAGAAGCGCCTGAGAATGCTTA
>CAYZIV010000137.1:0-4776 GCA_964478475.1 uncultured Gammaproteobacteria bacterium
AAATCATAATTAAACCCAAATTCTTTGTCAATGACTTGAAATTTTCCTATATTATAGGCTTTATTTTGATTTGTTTCCTGCGAGAGCAGGTAACGACCTATAATTTTATTTTTGGTTTCTTCAAGTTCTTCTTCTGTTAATGGTTTTGTCTTTAAAAGTTCTATTTCTTCAAAAAATTTCTTTTTGACAAATTCGATATTTTTCGGTTCTGTCCCGATATATAGTATAAAATGCCCCCTATCCATTCTGGGTGAGTAAGAACTACCTACAGAATATGCAAGACCGTTTTCCTCTCTGAAAACCCTGTGAAGTCTAGAACTCAATCCCCCTGATAGATAATTATCAATTACTCGAAGGGTAGCTAGTTCTTTATTATCAGTAATATTACCCACTGGCCAGCCTAATAACATCCATGCTGCCTGTGAATCATAATTTAACATGGTGGTTATATCATCCGACAATGGAGAAAATTTATTGGAATAATCCGGGCTAGGCGCTTTTTTTTCTGATGCAGGAAAAGAATTAAGCAATTTACGGCTTAATTCTTTATGATCAACATCTCCTGCTGCTGAAATAATCATGTTTTCCGGAATAAATATTTCACTCCAATAATCAATTATTTCTTCCCGGGTTACTTGAGATATATTTTCTTCAATTACAGAACCTCTGTGTCCGTACGGATGGTCTTTATATAAAGTTGTAACGAATTCCTCCACCGCAACTGTTAATGGATTATCACGAGATTTTTTTATGTTGGAGAGGATATCTGTTTTATTTTTTTCCAGATACTTTGGCTCAAAAGCTGGGTTTTTTATAATATCTGTAAGTATGTCAAAAGCTCTGTTAAAATCGTCTTTTGTCGTTTTTAGCGTGATTTCAAAATAATCACCGGCATTATCCGGGTTTATTATTATTCCATAATTTTCAATTTCTTTTATTAATTCCTCATATGACCTGTTTTTTGTCCCGTATAACAAATTCTTGCTCAATAAAGCTGCTGTTCCTGGCGTGGGTTCTAAAAAATTTCCTCCTTTAAAAAATACACTCATAGAAATTATTTCGTTAGAAAGATTTTGTGTTGTGATTAAAACAGCCCCATTATTTAATTTTGTTTTAGTAGAATTTTCCACAATTTTCGATTCAGGAAGATTTGTTTCCATAGAAACGGTTTTATTTTCTGTTTCTTTGGGTAAAAGCACAGATAATGCCATTCCGGAAGGGTCAAGATATTTTTTTACCGCTTCTTGAACATCTTCCAGGTTAATGCTTTCTATATATTTAAGATGATTCTTATAATGTTCTATATTTTCCGTTGTTGCCATTGTATATCCGATTGTCTGAGCAATGTTTTCCACTGATTCTTTGCTGTATATATGATTTCTTTTAGCCAACATTTTTGCTTTTTTTAGTTCTTCTTTTGTTATTCCTTGTTCTATAAAGATCTTCAGTTCTTCTAATATTGCTTTTTTTACTTCATCAAATTTTTCAGGTTCAAAATCTGCAGAAATTATAAAAACACTGTCATTTTTCAAAGAATAATGAAATGAACTTATCGATGAAACCAAATCCTGTTTTTCTTTGATGTTTTGATAAAGTCTTGACCCTTTTGTTCCGCCCAGTATTGTTCCGGCCAGATCTAAAGCATAATTTTCTTTTATAACTTCTATAGGAACTCCTTTAAACCCCATGTATAAATATCCGGATTTATAATTCTTTTTTTGTATATTATTTCTGACTTCTTCCGGTTTGGGTTCTCTTTTAATTTTAGAAAACTTTTTTTTATCGGGTTTTTTATCAGAGTTAAAATTCTCTTTTATAAGTGAAAATGCCTGTTTTGTTTCGATATCTCCTGTAATAACTGTAATTAAATTAGAAGGAGCATATTTTTCATTGAAATATTCAAAAATTTCCTCTCTGGATATAGTTTTTATATTTTCATGAGGACCCAATGTGTCTAAACCATAAGGATGTTCTTTAAACATAAGTTCAAAAAGGTTCATTAAAAGAATTCTTTTGGGGTCATCGTTTGCTCTTCTTATTTCTTCCTGAACAACTTTTCTTTCTTTTTCCAGCTCTTTTGGCGGAATGGCAGGATTTTGCAACATGTCAGCATGAAGCTCTATTGCTTTATTAAAATGATCACTGGCTATTGTTATATAGTAATGTGTATAATCTTTGCTTGTTGCTGCATTAAATCTTGCCCCTCTGGATTCGAGAATTCTCTCTATGACACCGTTTTCTCTTGTTTTTGTGCCCTTAAACAAAAGATGTTCCAGAAAATGCGACACACCGTTATTTTCCTTATTTTCATTGCCTGATCCGGCTTTTACCCAAGTATCTTTTGTAACAATCGGATTAGCGTGAATTTCTTTTATTACTACAGTATGTCCATTTTTAAGATGAAAAATATTTGTGGATGAATCTAAATTATTTATAGAATCATTTGTTGTTTTTGCATAGTATATAAAACTTAATATAAAAGCTGTTAAACATATTATTAGACCAATAATTTTCCGCATGTTTTTAAAACCTTATTTGTTAATTAATAAAACTATACACTATTTTAAAATAATAAAAAAATCGATTATTATTTTTAAAAAATAACTGGTAACCCAGGCTAATTAATAACATGGATTTATTGAGAACTATCTTTTAGTTAAAAAAAATTTTTTGGATAAACTTTGGATTAAACTATATAATTACTATAATAGTCTTTATGTATAAAAACAGAATTTTTATGAATTATTTTGGGAAAAATTTATTTAAGCTTCTTATTGTTTGTATTGCTCTTTGCTTTTTAAAAAACTGTCCTGTTTCTGCAGCGGTTACAAAGGATTTAAAAAAATTTGAAATACAGGAAAATTCTGTGGAAACAGAAAAAAAATCTATTGAAAATACAGAAAAATTTATAAACGACATCAAGCTTTCTATAGAAAAAGAGCATTATACTGAAGCTATGCTTGAATTAAACAGATTATTAAATTCTATAACCGATAAACCGGAACTTTATGTTTTAGCGGCGGATCTTTTAAGAAAAACGCATCAGTTTGAAGAAGCGGAAACAATGGCTAAAAAAGCTCTTCAGTTAGATTATAAGTACAGCCAAGCATATCTTGCCCTTGGAAATATATTTTTTGACAAAATAAAATACAGTAAACCTGACCAAATGCCTGAAAACAAAGAAGATATTTTATTAAAAAGTTTTGATTATTATTTCATGGCATCAATGTACGATGAAGCAGACCCGCTTCCGCATATAGCACTTGCAGAAGCATATAATTTTAATAAACAACCACAAATGGCAAGGGATGAAATCTTAAAAGCCCAGGAATTATCCTTTAACAACCCGGATGCTCTTTATTTAATCGGACAATATTATTTTGATTTAAAAGAATACGACAGGGCAAAAACCTATATCCAAAAATCGATAGAATTCGGGCGGGATTATAATTATGAAGCTTATTATTTGGTGGGAAAAATTTCAGAACAGGAAGGTTACCTGGAAAAAGCTCAAAAATTATATCTTAAAGCCCTGAAGTTAAAACCTGATGAAATAGAAATTCAAAAACAACTTGATAATCTTATAAAAACGGTATACACAGGAAGAAAAACAGAAGAGCCGACTGATCTTTTTGAAAATGTTGACAGTGATTTAAAGAAGCTCTTAAAGGCTGATTATTACCTTATACTGGATGAATATACAAAAGCTCGGGATCTTTATCTGGAACTTCTTAAAAAAGATTCTCAAAACCCTCAGGCTGTTGCAGGGCTCGCTGAGTTATATTATTCAAAATGGAAAAAGGGATTTGATAATTCACCTGATTTTATAAACGATGCAATCTATATTATAAAATCAAAACCCGATGAGAGGAATAAAATTGCTCTTATTAAATTTCAAATGATTAATGAGCATAAAATTCCTGAAAACTTAAGGCAAAAATTAATAAAACTGTCTATTAGTAAGACTTTTGAGTTTTATGATCTCTTAAATGAAATAAGAGCCGAATTTCTCTTGGAAAATTACATAGAAAGTCGTAATAAACTTAACAGGTTTTTAAACATGAACCTTTCTAATTATGAAAAATTTTTAGTATTAAAGCATTTGGCTTATGACCATAATTATTATGAAGCTCTTATGGTACTCGATGATTTAAAGAAAACAAATTATAAAAATGAAGAAATTAACCCTATCGAAAAGAGAATAAAAACAAAAATTCAGGTTGCTGATGAAAATCTCGATAAGGCTCTAAACTATTGGGAAGAAGAAAATCATGATAGAGCTATATCAATTTATAAAAATTTAATGAATTTTTTCCCGACATATAAACCTGCTTACTTATACTATGGTCTTGCAATGAGAGATATGGAAAATTATGATGAAGCATACGATAAATTAAACATATATTATAAATTATATAGACTTTACCCTGATAGTAATCCTGAAATAACTGAAGAAGAACTGAACCGGATTATTCAGGATTTGTATGCAAAAATTAGCGAGCAAATAAAACAAAGAGCATATTAATTTGAATTATAAAAACTAAAATCAAAAGAGGATTTTTTTAAAAATTTTTTTGGTAATTTTTAATAATTATCCATAATTTTTTTGATCATATCTATCATTTTAATCCTTACTTGTTGAGGATAAAGGACTTCGCAGTTTTCTCCATAACGTAAAAATCTTCTTAAAAGCGATTCAATATTATCAGGATAAGCCGTAATAGTAATTTCCCCTGTTTTTTTATCAATTTCTGACGCTTTTTCATTTTCATAAGG
>CAYZIV010000138.1:0-4771 GCA_964478475.1 uncultured Gammaproteobacteria bacterium
GGCAGACCTTGCTGCTATAGAAAAAAGAAAACAACGAATCCTCAAAAACGTTAAGGCAAGAGAAAAAGATGCTATTATCGAAGATAAAACCCTTGACAAATTAACGGAAATTTTAAACGAAGGTAAGCCGTTTTCTATTGATATGTTTGAAAAAGAAGAAATTCCTTTTGTTCATAACCTTCATTTGTTGAGTGTAAAACCAGTAATTTACGCCGCGAATGTTTCAGAAGAAGATATTACAGGAACTGACAACCCTATGGTTGAGCAAGTGAAAGAGTGTGCTAAAAGTCATAATTCTGAATGCACTGTTATAAGTGCACAGTTGGAATCTGAGCTTGTTTCATTAGGCACTGAGGGTGCGAAAGAATATCTTCAGGAAGTCGGTATTGAAGATACCGGTATCGAAAAGATGATTAAAAAAGTCTATAATCTTTTAAATCTGACAACATTTTTCACCGCAGGCGAAAAAGAAGTTCGGGCATGGACAATTGAACAAGGCACAAAAGCGCCTCAGGCTGCAGGGAAAGTACATACCGATATGAAAAAAGGCTTTATTAGAGCAGAAGTTACCTCATATAAAGACTTTATTGCGTGTAAAACTTATGCGATAGCAAGAGAAAAAGGGTTGACACGACTTGAAGGTAAGGAATACGTGGTTCAAGACGGTGACCTTATTCATATCCGTTTTGCGGTTTAATATAAGTTTTTAAGTTATAAGCCGGTTAACAGTATAACCTTTATAAATCTTAAAGTTTGAATTTATGACAATTTATTTATAATATAATATTTTTAATTTGTGTGTACAAAAAAATAACAGAGAGGTATTTATGGCCAATTTTAATGTTTCGGATATCAGAAATATTGCCCTGGTGGCTCACGTTGGAACAGGAAAAACATCCCTGGCAGAAGCAATGCTTTTTAATGCCGGTCAGAACACAAGACTCGGTAAAGTCGACCAGGAAACATCACTGCTTGATTACGAACCAGAAGAAATAAAAAGACGGACAACAATTAGCACTTCTTTAGCAAATTTTGACTGGAAAAATAATCGCATAAATCTTCTTGATACGCCAGGATCTGCAAACTTCGCAGCAGACGCAAGAAACTGCATGCAAGGAGTAGATTCAATTGTTCTTGTCCTCGATGCTATTGACGGCATTAAAATTCAATCCTCAAAACTTATAAAACAAGCTCAGGAATTAGGTCTTTCAATATGTGTGTTTATAAATAAACTCGAGAGAGAAAATGCAAATTATAAAGCTGTTCTCGAAGGCCTTGGGGACTCTTTTGAGGGAAATCCTGTGGCAGTACAGCTTCCAATAGGTCAGGAAGCATCTTTTAAAGGTGTTGTGGATTTATTAAACAAAAAAGGTTATGTTTTTGAATCTGATGAGAGCGGAAAGTTTAGTGAAACAGACATTCCTGCTGAAATGAAGGATGAAGTAGATTCATTGAGAGAAACATCATTAGAATCAATCGTTGAGTGTGATGATGAAATTTTGGAAAAATACCTCGAAGGACAAGAGCTTTCTATGGAAGAAATAAATAAAGCATTAAGATCAGGCATTAAAAACAAACAAATAGTGCCGGTTTTGTTCGGCGCGGCTACAAAAAACATTGGTATAAGTCAGCTTCTTGATTTTGTGGCTGTAAATATGCCATCACCGCTGGAAAAAGAAGCAGTTAAAGCTGTAGACGATCAAGGTAAAGATATAGAAATCAAACTTTCAGAATCAGACCCTCTGTCAGCTTTAGTGTTCAAGACAGTTGCAGATCCATATGCCGGTCAGTTAACTATAATGAGAGTTTTCTCCGGAAGCATGGCTTCAGATTCTTCTGTACTCAATTCTTCAAATAAAGAAAAAGAGAGAATTGGGCAAATACTTCACCTTGTGGGTAAAAAGAATGACCCTGTAACCCAAGCCGTTACAGGAGATATTGTTGCTGTTGCAAAACTTAAGGATACACACACAGGTGATACACTTTGTGATGAAAAAAGACCTGTTTCAATTGCTACGGTTAAACAGCCTTCACCAGTTATTTCTTTTGCTATAAAGCCAAAAAGCAAGGGTGATGAAGAAAAAATTCAATCAGGGCTTAAAAGATTAATGGAAGAAGACCCGACTTTACAATTAACGAGAGATAATCAAACCAAAGAAATTATATTATCCGGAATGGGGCAGGTTCACCTTGATGTTGCCATTGAAAAATTAAAAAGAAAATTTGGCGTTGAAGTCCTTCTCGATACACCGAAAATCCCTTATAAAGAAACAATTACAGGTAGCACAAAAGTGCAGGGTAAATATAAAAAACAATCCGGAGGTAAAGGTCAGTATGGTGATTGTTGGATAGAGCTTCACCCGTTGGAAAAAGGCAAAGGTTTTGAATTTGTCGATAAAATCGTTGGTGGAGCTATTCCAAGACAATATATTCCTGCTGTTGAAAACGGTATAAAAGGCGCTATGGAAGAAGGAGTAGTTGCAGGATATCCGTTGGTCGATATTCAGGCTGTTATTTATGATGGAAGTTTCCACCCTGTAGATTCATCAGAAATGGCGTTTAAAATAGCCGGTTCTATGGCATTGAAAAAAGGTGTTATGGAATCAAATCCGGTCCTTTTAGAGCCTATTATGTATGTTGAAATTTCAGTTCCAGAAGAAAATGTCGGAGATGTAATGGGCGACTTGAACGGAAGAAGAGGCAGAATGTTAGGAATTGAAGCTGAGGGTAAAACTCAAACTGTTAAAGCAGAAATTCCAATGGCGGAAATGCTTAGATATGCGCCTGATCTCAATTCAATGACAGGCGGAGCGGGAGTGTTTTCTATGGAATTTGCCCGTTATGAAGAAGTTCCAGCTCATTTAGCTCAAAAAATTATTGATGAAAGTAAGGCTCAAAAAGAAGCAGAAAATTAAAAATATATTTAATCTAAAATTAGGTTTATTGTTGAGAGGGTTGTTTATTAACCCTCTTAATGTATATATAAGCTTATCAAGTGGTCATTTTTCAAAGTTATTTTTCTCATTATCTTCAATTTCAGTAAAGTAAGTGGTATTATATTAGTGGCAAGTAAATAATAAAAATTATTGTTTATTTAAATAATTGCAGATATTTTCTGGGTGATATAAAATTTTATTTCATAGTTTTAGGTTTTTTATAACGGATTGTTTTTAAATGTCTTCAAAATGGTTTAAAAAAATTATTGGTAAACTAAAAATATTTGGAGATGAGGTCCATGGTCTCGAAAATAGTGTTCTTGATGAGAGAAAAAATTTCAAGGAGATTTTTGAGAGAAACCTTATACTTGAAAAAGAAATAGCAGAAAAAGTCGAAGAAATTAATCAAGCAAACAAAAGTCTTTTAACGCTTAAACATATATGGGGTACAATGAATTCGGCAGAACCTTTATCGGAGGTTCTATCAACAGTAGTAAACGGTCTTTCCGATGAATTAGGATATCATCAGTGTTTAATTTTTCAAATTTTTGACTTTGAATCTGGAAACCGGTTAAAAATTAGAGCTGCTAATGAAAATAAATTTTCTCAAAAAATCAATGAAATACTGGAAAGTTCGATATTTGCATATGATATACCTTTATGCGCAAAAAAAAATCCTATAATACAAGCTATTGAAACAAATGAAATTAAAAATATAAAAAAGTTTTCTGATTTATTTCTGAGTTCAACTCCTGAAATTGAACCCGAAAAATTAAAAGAAATTGATGAAATAACCGGAAGCAGGGCAATTTGCATATTACCTATTACGGTTCAGGATAATCCTTTTGGGTGTCTTATTACTATATCGACAAGAAATGAAATAGTTCACACCGAAAAAAACTTTTTAACTCTCTTTGCAGGGCAGATAGAACTTGCTGTTACAATTGCAAATCTTTTTGAACAAATAAAAAAACAGGCTCTTACAGATCCGCTTACCGGTCTATATAACAGAAGGCATTTTGATCAATGTCTTATTACAGAAGTTGAGCGTTCTTTGCGTTTAAATCAGCCATTTTCGCTTATATCACTTGATTTGGATTATCTAAAAAAGATTAATGACACTTTTGGACATTTAGTCGGAGATGAAGCTATTAAAAAAATTGGTGAGGTCTTAAGAAAAAACGCTCGATCTGTCGATATTCCGGCGCGTTTTGGAGGAGAGGAATTTTCAATACTTTTGCCCGGGATTGACCTTGAGGGGGCGTTAACCGCTGCTGAGAGAGTCAGGTCTTCAATAGGGGAAGTCAAAATTCAGGATGTTGAAAAAATTACAGCCAGTATAGGAGTAGCTACATTTTTAAGACATACGGAATCTTTAAGCGAATTGCTTGAAATGGCTGACCAGGCAATGTATAGAGCAAAGAAAAACGGGCGAAATAGAGTAGAAATCGCTTCCAGAGAAGAAGATATGGACTGGAAAAAACTTATTATTGATACTTTTTCCGAAATGCTGCTTAATCAAAAAAATCCTGCCGCTTCAAAAATCGTTAAAGAGCTTAATTTCTCTGAAAACCAGGAAATTAATTTATTAGAATTTATGTATATGATGCTAAAATCCATTTCACAGGCTTATAATGATTTATATAATATAAACTACACCGATGAAAAACTTGAATTGCTTAAACTTATGGGCAAAAAAGCAAATATGTCTGAGGAAGAAATAGAAAAATTAAAAATAGCAGCTATGCTGCATGATATAGGCAGTATTTTAACTTCAGAGGAAATAATTCTTAAACCAGGTCCTCTTACAAAAGAAGAGAAAACTAAAGTTTTAG
>CAYZIV010000139.1:0-3017 GCA_964478475.1 uncultured Gammaproteobacteria bacterium
CCGGAAATTTTAACCCTGTCTGATTTATTTCCAGCTGCAGAATTTTCCTAGTGCAGATTAACTTGATAATAATTTATGTTCATTTTACCGGTTGGGTTTGTAAAAATATTTTGCTGTCTATAATTTTAAATTGTTCTCGTTCTTAAATTCATTAAATACAGGAGTGGTTCTCAGTGTTGTTAAAATCTTGGAAACCCCTATAAATAATAATGTTAAAGTTAAACAAAGAATAATTAATTCAATTAAAAAACTCATACCTAAACCTATTTTTGAATATGTTATTGATTAATAAATATTGATGGTGTTTTAGTTAACAGTTTGTATGTTACTACAGAGTTATCTGTTTGCAAATATTTTTTGTCGTTTCTTAAAAAATCTTCAGCAATCTTAAAATTTGCTGTTGCGAGCTCTGTGACGCCTCTTTCACCTAGTTCTTCAATATTCACATTTATGGAGTCCTGTACAAGATTTTCGGGAAAATGTTCAATATTGCCATGTTTTAGAGAGCCTGTCTCGATTTTTCCGCATATATGTAAGATCTTTACCAGAGGACATAAATCTACAAGGTCGCAAATGGAAATAACGCCTGCGCTTCCAATTATTTGCTTTTCGGTTTGAGGATAATCCATAACAATAACAGCATCTAAGTCTTTTAAATGTTTTAAAACATAGGACTGATCAGAACTTGAATTCGTGTTATAAGCATATACAACCGCTCCTGTTGATTTTAAAACTCCTAGCGCACAAGTCAGAAAATCCCCGTTTCCTGCAAGCAGTATTTTTGATCTAAAAATATCGATTCCCTGTTTGTAACACCGCTTTATTATAATGTGGGAAAGTTGTTGATATAGACCGATTTTAGGGTCTGCAGGATTGAGCCCCAGCACAGAAATATTCTTTTGGTTGCAGTTTTCTATGTCTATATCCTGCGGGTTTAGAAAATCAAGATTATCAGCAAATAAGCTTATAGCCGCATCTTTTTTTACAAAAAAGCCCATTTTTTCATTTTTCAATGGAAGTTGGGAGTTTTTTAATATTATATTTGAACATGACAGGATTTCTTCTGAAATACTGCCTGTTATTTTTACTTTATATTCAAATTCAGCTGCTTTATTAATGTTAGTGTCCGGATTAAATAGATAAATATTGTTCGCCCCTGCCATGCCCGCTATTTGAGCGAGCAAATACGGCTCTTGTTTTAACATCGGAACAAGAACATTATAATTTTGCAAATTTAAATTATATTTATTTATGTATTGTTGCGCAAGATCTTTGTATTTTTGGTTTTTCAGCATATTTTCATTTCTGTTCTTTTCTAAAAATTTTAACAGTTTTTCCGAAATACTGAAATTTGTAAAGAAAAATTAAAAAAATATGTTAAAATATATTTCATATATGGTTATAAATTATAATTACCTCTAATTTCCTTGGAATTATGATTTACAGGAGTTAGTCCTTTAAAATTGTTATAAAATTACGCGGAATATTTACAAAGGGCTTGCTTCGGTAAAAAGACTAATTTATTATGAAATTATTAATGATGGGGAATTCGAGGTAAAATAAATGAGAGTTAATACTGTAAGAAGAAGAAATGTGTCTAATGAAAGGGTTTTAGCTTTGGATGAACTATTACCGGATAGATCAAATAAATATGACTCCTCGCCGGGAGTTTATTTAAGATCAGATAAAGATAGAGAACTGGATGTTTTATGGCAAGACTATAGGGTTAATTCCAGGTCTGAAAAAACTCCTATGGTTTATCTTTGTACAGGATTTATTGCAGGCGTTATCTGTATGCTTTTAATATCTGCTATGTTTAATTTTGGAAACACCTCCAGTGACAATCTTGCAGAACTTGATCTGTGGGAAAAAGCTAATACAAAACCGGCAGCTACAGTTAATGTTTCACCTTCCTTTGAAAGAGTTGAACCTGTGCGTTCTTCAAATACGGAATATAAAGTGCAAAACGGCGATACTTTAGAAAAAATAGCTTACAGGTTTTATGGCAATGGAAGTCCTTCCAGAGTGGATAAAATTCAAGTGGCAAACAATTTAAGTAGTCCTCATCAAATAAGAATAGGACAAAAATTAGTTATTCCACTGGAAAATTAAAATAATTTTATAATTTTGACAAAAGAAGTTACAGGCATTGCTTGCAACTTCTTTTGTCAAGCAATAGTCCTTGGGAATTGAGTTTTCGAAAAAATGCCTGCAGATTATTTTTAAGGCTTTTTAGGCTAATTACACGATCTGAAACCAGTTTAATATTGTTATAATAATGTGTAAATTCACAATAAAAGGAATTTAAGTATGTTTGAAAAAAATATTGAGGCTGTAAGAAGAAAAAACCCTGCGCTTGCAGAAAAAATAGAAAATACAGCCCTTGATTCTATAACGGATATCGAAGTAGTAGAAGCGGAAAACCAGGATTTAATAATAGGCTATAGAGGCATGGCCCTTCACAGCATGATAGATCCCGTCAGAGAAGCCAGGGCTATATGGAATAAAGCTGTAAAATCAGAATTGAAAAAAACTGATGTTCAAATTGTTTTTGGGCTCGGATTAGGATATTTGTTTAAAAGAGCTTTTTTAAATTCAAATTCTAAAGTTTATCTGGTTGAGCCTTTTGTTGAAATATTGAGGTTTGTATTTGAGCATGTCGATTTATCCGCTGAATTATCGGATGAAAAGGTTTATATTACTGATAATGTAAAAGATGTTATAGATAAATTACGAGAAGAATTCCTCCAGGGAGATAAAACAGAATTTATTTTCCTGCCGGCTTATGCATCTCTCGCTAAGGACACTCTTGAAGATTTAACAGAGCGAATGATTAAAATTATTGAAGAAAAATCTTCGGATGTTAATACAATTTTCAAGCTTGCTCCAAGATGGGTCAGAAATTTATTGCGAAACATGCCGTTTTTTTCAAATATTATCCCGCTTGGTTTTCTTAAAGAAAAATTTGTTGGAAAAACAGCTCTCATAGTAGCCGCAGGACCTAGTTTGATAGAAAA
>CAYZIV010000139.1:3117-4769 GCA_964478475.1 uncultured Gammaproteobacteria bacterium
AATATAGCTTTTGTCGGGCTAGACCTCGGTTTTCCTAATGACAAAATTTATGCCACAGGTGAAAATTTAAAAATTGACGAAAACGGATACATAGTAGCAAAAGATGTTGCGCCTTCAACCAGAAAAGTCAAATACGTTAAAAATGTTCAGGGAGATCAAATTTCTACCAGAGATGATTATTTAATTTTTATTCGACAATTCGAAGAAATTCTCGAAGAAGAAATTAAACTTGTCAGGGTTATAAATACATCAACTCAAGGGGCTTACGTAGAAGGCATGGATTATGTCGAATTCGACAAATTTTTGGAAAATTTATCCGCAGATAAATTTGACGTTGATAAAATAGTTTCTGACATAGATGAGAATAATAGAAAAAATTGGACAGAATGCCTGAATTTTATGGTTAATTATGTTTTTGACAAAAAACCTGAGATACAAACCGTAAAAGAAGAGTCTGAATTTATTATTGATAAAATTAATAATTTAATTGAATCTATAGAAAAAGAAACTTCTTATGACTTTGAAAATGAAGAATTCACTGATTTAAAACAAAAATGTATTGAAACAAGAAAGAAAATACTGGATAACTTGATTTTAAAAACTTCCCTCCAAGGAGTGTTGTGGAGTTATACCACAAATTACTATACAAAAAATATGAATGACAGAGAAATAATCATAAAAAATTTAGCGGAAGAATTAAAATTATTTGAAAAAGTTAGCAAAGTTTCAGCTCAATTTTTGAATATTTTAGAAAATAATATGAAAAAATTTGAACAACAAGAAGTCACTTTTAAATAATTTAATTATTTAAAACCTTTATAAAAAACGGTTTTTTAATCATTAAACAGGCTATTGAATTCATCATCAGCCTGTAAGGATTTCTTTTGAATATTATGCATCACTGAATCAACTAAGTGTTCATAAGATTGCATGTTTTTGATTTTTGGAGAAAATTCACGGACAATCGCTTTTTCCACAAGATTACGTAATTCTTCAACAGGGTTTGAATTTTCCCCAGAATTTTTGTCTTGATTCGAACAGATAAAATCAATATAATCTGAAGTTAGTTTTAAATCCTGCATTTCCGTAAATAGAAACCACTTAAGTTTAGGACCTATCCTTTTTAGTTCACTTTGAATTTTGTAATTTTTTTTGTCTCTCATTTCCTTACGCTCACATTTTTATTTTTTTGTAACATTAATTTATTTTGATTTTTTCTTTCTAATTATTTAAAACTCATAAAAAAAAAATTTTCTTTTTTTTTAAATAATTTACAAAACTTAGTTTCTCCAAATACATATTATAATAAATTAATGAATATTTTGCCAGAAAATAAAGATTTTTCAGGGTGATTTGAGCTTGTAAAAAAAATTAGTCGTTTTTATTTAGCGCATCTTTTAGAGCAGTTTCAAGAGTTTTTATTTTAGCTTCCAATTCTTTAGTTTTATCCTGGCTTTCTGTAGATTCAACGGAAGTTTTTTCAGCTTTTCTTCTTAATTTTTTCAATTCTTTTTTTAATCCGATTATTCTGCTGTCAGTTATTAATATTACTCCAAGAAAACCGTATATGCCCATTAAGAAATAAAATAGACCGGATCTGACTTCAAATGCGTCTATTATAGGTCTGTAGTTTACTGTTAATAAATCTCCCT
>CAYZIV010000140.1:0-4768 GCA_964478475.1 uncultured Gammaproteobacteria bacterium
TGGAGTAAAATGAATTTGTTCTTATCCCTGCGCAGAGGAGCCTAAAAACTCTTTGTCCTGTGAAAAATTATGGAGAAAGGAGGTGTGCGATTATGACAGATTACAATACAATAAGAAGAGTTTTACAGAGTATTCGAGCAGGTTCGAAAACAGTAAGTGGCGCGTTTGAAAGACTGATACAAAAAGAACTTATAATTACTCAAGGATATAGAGAGATGGCAAGTAAAAGCCATATTGCTCTTAGAGAGTTCTTGAAAAAAGAAAATGAAAGAGACTGCACGTTCCCCGTTATTTTAAGTGCAGCAGATTCTGATTTTATTGGCGGGTCGTACGGAAGAGAAACTAAAATTTGGCCATTAGATGATATCGATATATATATTCCCATTGACGGATATAGCTTGGTATATTTCGATATATCCGGCATACTGCCATATGAAGTGATTACGGATAACAAGATTTCAACAAATCCAATTAATTCATCGAGATGGTATGAATTTAATGCCATTTCTTCTAATAAGCTGATTCAAGAATTTGCTGTAGTTTTAAAACGGCATTATCCGGATACTGTCGACGTGGACCCGAACGGAGAGGCCGTAAGCATAAGAATGAAGCAGGGGGCAACAAAGAACGAAGATGGTTTGGGATATGACATTGTTCCTTGCTTTTTAATGAGATCAAAAATTCCTGGTAATAACGAGGAGTTTTATTTAATTCCTGATGGCAGTGATGAATGGATACGCACTAATCCAAGGATGGATGGTCTTATTGCGGATAGTCTAAATAAGAAAAATAACGGGACCTATAAAAAAGTCATAAAAATGATTAAATACTGGAATAAAATAAAACTCAACGGGATGTTGAGTTCGTATTATATCGAGTATGCAGTATATGGTATTTATGCACAAAAAAACAGAGAGGGAAAAATATTAACTAAGGTATCAGAAGGATTAGCAAGGAGTTTTTATGAACTTAACAGAGTGATTAAAATTGGAAATCAAAATTCTATCGTGAAAGGGGCGCCGCCTATAGAA
Source organism: uncultured Gammaproteobacteria bacterium (assembly GCA_964478475.1). Classification (GTDB taxonomy): domain Bacteria; phylum Cyanobacteriota; class Vampirovibrionia; order Gastranaerophilales; family UBA9971; genus CAYZIV01. Next base: position 1,032 of record CAYZIV010000140.1, read on the forward strand.
CCAGGATTTAGTTCACAAATAGGCAAATTGACGGCTTTGACAAGATGTAGCGAGGCAAGTAATAGTGCTAATTTGGCATGGAAATTGGAACGGAATAATAACGAATTAGAAGCAATAAATGTTTGGAAAGAAATATTTGGTGATTCTTTTGGCGAATGAAAAACAGGAGTTAAATGATGTCGGTAAGTGATGGTTTTAAAACCTTAATAAAACGAATACAGACAACCGATGCAGAGATTGATAAATTTAATAAACATGCGGAAGTCATCACTAATGTGTTGAAAAAAGCTTTTTCATTGCAGACTGTTAAAAATCATGGGAGTCATTCAAGAGGGACTGCTATTAGAAAATATAGCGATTTAGATCTATTTTGCGTAGTTTCTAAAGAAGATTTTAAATGGGGTGACAGTTTAATGTCAAGTAACACGGTATTATCAAAATTCAAAGACGCTTTAGTTGAACGTTATACTCAATCTGCTATAGGGCGTGATGGACAGGCAATAGTTTTGAATTTTTTTGATGGAACTAAAATTGATGTAATTCCGGCTGTTTTTAAGAATATTAATCAATACAAGAAACCAACATATTTAATTCCCGATGGAGATTTTGGGTGGCTTGAAACAACACCAGAAACTTATACATCTATAATTAAGGATGTTCATGAAGCTAGCGGGTATAAATTTAGTTATGTTATACAGCTCTTAAAGTACTGGAGAGAGTGCAGAACTCCAAGAATACCTATATTATCTTTTCATATAGAGTATACGTTTGCGATACTTCAGACTTTTTCAGAGGTAAAAAGTTATGCTGAATGCCTGTATGATGCATTTGATTTATTATATTCAAGAAAATGCGCAGCTTTAAGAGATCCTTTATCTATATCAGGACTCATTCCAATTGCTTGTACTGAATCACAGAAAGAACAGATATATGCTGCACTTAGCTCTGCCAGAGATAAAGTTGCCAGAGCAATAAATGCTGAGTATAAAGGGAATAACGAGACAGCTTGTAATTATTGGAACTTAATATTTAATGGAGGCTTTCCGGCGTTATGAAAATAAATGATATTTCAAAAAAACAAAACAGTTTAGAAGCATTGAAAATGTTGATTGTTCAAAGAAAATTACACAGAATTGCTAAGAGAGGGTTCACAATAAAATTTTTCATCGTAATTGTATTACCGATATGTGTAATGTTTATATATAATTATAAAGCTGAATATAAGGCCTTGCTGGCGTTTATTTCGTTTATTGTATTAATTTTAAATGAATCGGTTATAAATCCGATAATAAATAGCTTTAAGATGCAAGCAGTCAATGTACAGGAACAATTTGACAGTATGCTTTTTAAACTAAAATGGCCGAATACAAAATTTCACGATAAAGAAGATTACAGTATCAATTGCAGATTAAGTTCGGAAGAAATTAAAGAGATTGCAAAAAAAGAAAAACTATATGATTGGTATATTGCTGGAAAAAAAATGAAACAAAGCGTCACAAACTTTCAAAGACAAAATCTTACCTTTTCGGAAGCATTAAGAAAAGAGTTGACTTGGATTTTTGGAATAATGCTCTCTATAATTATTTTATCTATAATAATAACAGCCTGCGTTCTTAATTTAAAAAGCTTAGACGTTATTGTATTTTTAATATTGCCAATAGCCCCATTGATTACATGGTTAGTACAAAGTTGGTATAATATTAAGGAATATATGCGACGGCTTAAACTGTTAAGAAGGTCACTTGATGCCAGGAAAGATATGAATAACAACGACCTACAATTGCGTATTTTTCAAAACGAAATAATCGAATTGAGACTATTGGCTCCTATTATTTTTGATTGGTATTATAGGTTGAGAAGAGAGGGTTTACAAAAAATGATTACAAACCAGATTTCTAAATGAAAGAATTATGTGGTTGCCTATGCAGTTAAAAGGAGTATTTTATGGAAGAACAGCAAACAACTAAAACAGGCAGAAATGATCCATGTTCGTGCGGCAGCGGGAAAAAGTACAAGAAATGCTGCTTGAATCAAATAGTAAAGCCTAAAGGTTATTCGCGGAATGATTTTGATGAAACAGAAGCAATAAACATATTCGTTTCAAAAATCAACAGAGAACGTGTGAGAGACCATATAAGAAATGAAGATAAAACTCCGAATAATGATGGTTATATTGAACTTTTGGATAATGACAAATCACCTATAGCTACATTATTTGTACAGATTAAAAAAATACCTGAGGCCCAAGATTATTATGATTGTAATTTGAATTTGCTGGCCTATGCTGAAAAATCTATTACTTCGCCTTTCCTGTTAATATGTGTTGATACTATAAAAAAGGTAATTTTCTGGGAACATATAAAAAGAGAACTATTTGACAATTCGCAGAATCAAGAAACAAAGCGGATACAGCTTACAAAAACAGTTAATGCGTTAACAGATTATTACAGCGAATGGAAAGGGATTTTTGATAATTATAAAACATGTATTGATCTCGGTAAACCGCAAAGTATGATGCGTATTCGGCAGGATGAAGAAGTAGGTATGCTTGATGCTTTGCCAACGTCTCCCCGGAGTTTCCAAGAACAAATCAAGAGATTTAAAGCGGTAAATTGTGGACTTAATATGGAAGTAAGAGTTAGTGAAAATGAGGTTAGATATGAAATTTCGAATAATGGCAGTAAAACTCCAATAAAATTAGGCAAACTTAGGACGAAGAATACAGGAACAAATAAAATGAAAGAACTAATTGAATCCGGCGAAGAAACTATCTTTGAGAAGGATGAGTTTGAATGGGATTTATATATAAAACATTTAGCGTCTGAATCAGTACAATATGAGCGGCTTGAAATAAAACCGATAATTGAAGAACCTATAAAGAGTTGTTTGCTCCGGGTTATTAACAATGAAAAAATTATGGAATGGAAATGCCAACTGCAATGTATCGGCAGAGGAAGAAAAACGGCAAGTTTTAAAATATTTGCTGATGACTTAGCCGCTGTTTTTAAACTCAGGATACCCTATGAATTAAAAAAATCACTTGGACCACAGCTGAACATATCGTTAGAGTCTAAAGGCAAAACCATAGACGTATTGCAGCGCTCCTATGAATTTATATCGGCATTAGCAAATGAAAATAATAGCACACAGTTAATATTCGATAAGAAACCGATTATTGAATGGAGTTATAATGCGGGTGAGTTTATAAAACAAAATGAAAGTTATTTTAATTTAATCTATAAAACATATATGGTTTTGAAACAATATGATATAAAGGGAAAAACACTTGAAGATTTTGGTCTGGAAGAATGGCTGCCATTGCACGTGTTGTATGCATCTATATGTAAGTGTAAAATTGAATTTGACGCAAAACTTTCGCTGACAGTATCTCAGTCAATAACAGAAACTAAAGCACGAATTGCTGAAGCGTCTGCAAAAGTCAGAACTTGTCTGGGAATAATGTGCAGCGGGGAGTATGTGTTTCTTGGGAAAGAGATTAATATTGGTCCGCACAGACTTTTCGTGCTTGAATATGAGTTTGATGAAGTTAAAAGCGATGAGGAAAAGACTGTAATAAAAGTGAAGCGAATAGTATGTGATTTTGAAGAAAAAACAAAGGAGAAAACAGATGAATGAAAAAGATGAACAGTTAAAAAATGAGATTAACAAAGCCCTCTGGGCGGCGTGTGATACTTTCAGGGGGACGGTAGATCCGACACAGTATAAGGACTATATAC
>CAYZIV010000141.1:0-4764 GCA_964478475.1 uncultured Gammaproteobacteria bacterium
ATATTTTTTTTTGGTTTTTTTTAAGTTTTAAGGGGGTTTTAGGGGTTTTAATTAATTGAATTTTTTTAATGCCGAAGAAATAAAAATTCTCTCCAGTTTTCTTAAAAACTTCACAAAATCAGATTCTTCGTGTTTTATTAACGGATCAACAAGAATTGTCATAAGTCCCAGTCTTTGACCGACAAAAATATCCGTAAGGGGCCTATCCCCTACCATCACAACCTGCTCCGGCAATAAATCAAGATCTTTTAATGCCTGTAGAGCCGCTTTTCTTCGAGGTTTTCCCGCTTTTTCGTACGCCTGACATCCTGCCAGTTCCCCGGCTTTTCTTACATAATCGGATTCCGGATTATTGCTCAATATTGCGATTTTAAAATCGGTTTTAACCAAATCAAGCCAATTTAGCATATCATCGGAATACACCCCTTTTCGCGGCGCCATTATTGTATTATCAAGGTCAAAAATTAAACCTTTTATATTCTCGTTTTTAAGGTCCTCGAGATTAATATCAGTTACATGCTCCACTATATAAGTTGGTTTCAGTCTCATAGCGCGATTTTTCCTTACGTCTAATAACTCCCCACTGCCAATCCTCGGGAATGTTTTCTGATTTTAGCAGAATTTCTGAATTGGTATTGGCTACTTCAATTTTTTGCCCGTTAGAATCAAGCATATCTTCAATTACAATATTTTTTTCTTCTTTTGGGGTTACAATTTCGACCTCTTCTCCTGATTTTATCTGGTTTTTAACCATTATTTTATACATATTCTCTGACATTTTATCTGTTATGACTCCTTGAAAAACCGATTGAGCCCTACTTTTTCCGCAAACATAATTATAATGCTCGCTATCAGGCTTTCCAAGCAGAAACCCTTTTGTAAATCCTCGATTTCCGGCATTCATAAGTTCTTCATACAAGCCTTCAATATCTGCTTTTTTACCCGCATAATAAGCATCTATAGCTTTTCTATAAGCTTTTGCAACAACAGAAGAATAATACATGCTCTTTGTTCTGCCTTCAACTTTAAAGGAACAGACTCCGGCTTCGATAAGCTCGGGAATATGCTCAATCAGGGCAATGTCTTTGGGGTTCATCACATAAGACGTTTTTTCATCCTCTATAAGCTCATACTCTTCATCCGGTCTTTTTTGCTCTGTTAGCTTTAATTTATACGGCCATCTGCAAGGCTGAGTACAGGCTCCCTGGTTAGCTTTTCTCTGATTATTGCTCATATAATCACTTAAAAGACATCTTCCTGAATACGCAACGCAAACAGAACCATGAACAAGCACTTCCAGTTCAATATCAGGAACCTTAGAGGAAATTTGCTCAATTTCTTTTAAAGACAATTCTCTTGCCAAAATAACCCGTTCAATTCCGTGATCTCTCCAGAATTTAACTGATTCATAATTCAAAACATTTGCCTGCGTGCTTATATGAAGAGGAACTCCCGATAAATTATTTTTCAAAGGGTAATAAAAACCGGGATCGGCAAATATTATCCCATCCGGTTTAATGTCCTGTAATTGCTCGATCAACGGGTATAATTTTTCGATTATTTCGTTGTCCGCAAAAACATTCAAGGTTACATAAGCTTTTGCTCCCATTTGATGAGCTGTTTCCACTGAAGTTTTTAAATTTTCATTTGTGATTATATTTCCGGATTTCGGGCTTCTAAGACTGAAATCTGCTGTGCCTAAGTATACAGCATCCGCACCATAAGCGATTGCGTATTTTAATTTTTCTATGTTTCCAGCCGGTAATAATAGTTCTGCTTTGTTCATTTTTTTCTTTTTATACTCTATGATAAAATATTTTAACAAAAAATTAAAAATCAATTTAGACTACGTAAACAATTATTTACTTGTTTGTTTAAAAAATATGTAAAGTGATAAAATTAAAGGAGTTAATATCCGAAAATGAGCCTTATCTAAATGATAATAAAATCTGATTGCGTAGTATGTTCAATAAACGGCGTTTTAAACTTATTTAAAAACGGGCTTCTTGATATTAAATACCAGGAAGAAATTCTCAGAAAAGTTTTAAAATACTATTGTGAAACCGATTATAATCAATTAACCATAGCAGCCGCTAAAAATATACAAAAAATTATCAGAGATGTTACAGGAATTTCTGATCCTTATAAAATTCTTAAAGATAAATATAATTTAAAAGCGCTTAAATATTACGAAAAATACAAAAATAATATTAATAAACAACAAGCTCTGAGGTTAGCAATAGCCGGAAATATTATTGATTTTGGACCTACTCACGATTTCGACGTTGATAAAAAAATAAATGAAGTACTTGAAGCTGTTTTTCCAATTAACGACTCAGAAAAACTATTTGAAGAAATAACCAAAGCAAATTCTATTTTATATCTTGGAGATAACACCGGAGAAATCGTATTTGATAAATTATTTTTAGAGGAAATTAATCACCCGAATGTAACTTTTGCAGTCAGAAACAGTCCGGTTTTAAACGACGCAACAATAGAAGATGCAAAGTTTGTCGGAATAGATAAAATTGTAAAAAATCTGATAACAAACGGCGATAACGCGCCCGGAACGCTTTTAAGTTCGGTTTCAGATGAATTTCTTGAATATTTTAATAACGTAGATTTAATTATTTCTAAAGGACAAGGAAATTTCGAAGGCTTGAGCGACGTCAGAGATAAAAACATCTATTTTTTATTAACCGTTAAATGTGAAGAAATTGCAAAAAGCATAGGCGTCAAAAAAGGGGATTGTATTGTTAAATCGACAATAAGCACATTAATTCCTGACTGCTAATAATATTTGAATAACTTAACTTATTGCAGTCTTTGTTTTATTTATTAAAAATATTAATATTTTTATTGACAAATTGTTTGGCTTGCCGTACATTTAATTTGAAGTTGATATGGTCATCATAAATAAAAAGGATAGTGAATTGAGAAATAAAAAAATATCAGCCAGCCTGGAAGACTACCTTGAAACTATTTATGAAATTATTGAAGAAAAACAAGGTGTTAAGGCTATTGAAATTTCAAGGCGATTAAGTGTAGGCAGGTCTTCTGTAACAGAAGCATTGAAAAATCTTGCCAAGAAAAAACTTGTTAATTATGGCCGCTATGATGTAATTTCGCTCACTCCTGCAGGAGAAAAAGTTGCTAAAAAAATTCATTTAAAACATACGGTTTTATATGAATTTTTTGCTAATATTCTTGGTGTTGAAAAAGAAGAAGCACAGGAAAACGCTTGCAGGTTCGAGCATTTTATTTCAGAAGATGTTTTAAAAAGACTCATTTCATTTATTGAGTTCAATAAGCAGTTTCAATGCAGTAATCACGACTACCTTGAGGAATTTAAAAGGTTTTATTCAGAGAGTTTAGAAAAAAAAGAGGAGTAATTTTTTTTGCCTATATTGTTAGGGGCTTCTAACAATGTGGCAAAGGGAAAACAAAAAGAAATGAACAGGAATTTGCTGGAAATGAAAGATAAATACAACGAAATATACCGCTTCATGTTAGATATTTTAAAGCTGAAAGAGAAAGAAGCCTTGCAAAATACTCTTAAACTTGAAGGAGCAATTTCTGAGAATGTCTTAAAAAGATTTAAAAATTTTATTAAGTACACAAACAAAAAAATGCTCACTAATGAAGAATATTTAAACGAGTTTAATAAATTTTTTAATAAGGAGTTGAATAATGAAAAAACTACATGAACTAGGTAAAGGCAAATCCGCACAAATAGTTGGTTTTGCAGATAATCCCACTAAATGCCATTCTACAAGGTTTGGACTTTGTGAAGGACAGATAATAAAATGCCTTGCAAATATTGGTCCGGTAATAGTTGGGAAAAACCAGCAAACAATAGCTGTTGGAAAAAACTTATCAAAAAATATAGAAATAAAACAAGTGTAAAAGAAAAGGAGAAAAAATTATGCCAAATTTAGACGGAACAGGCCCAATAGGCAGAGGAGCTATGACAGGAAGAGGACTTGGAAACTGTAGACAGACATTTAGATCAAAGCTAAATCGAATTCAACGCGAAACAGGAGAGCCTCAAATTAACAGGCAGAGATTAGCTGACCAGCCTGTAAATGATGTATTCATAAGACGAGGACAAAATAGAAAAGGCTAAAATTTTTAAATGAACTCACTTACAACGCTAGGTAAATATTTAGACCAACCGTTAATGGTATCAAGGTTTTCAAAAAAGGTGAAACCGATTTTAATTAGCGGGGCTGTTGCATATGGGCTTTATGATACATATAAAAAACCTAAAGAAAGAAGAAAAGAACAGTTTGTCAAAAATGGCCTAGTGCTTGGAACAACGATAACATCAGCTCTAATGGCAGTTAAAGGAATAAAATTGGGTAAATTCAAATTGCCAGGATTAATTGATATAAAATCACCAGAGCAAATAATAAAGAAAAATAAAAGATTTATTTCCCGTTTTGAAAAAATGCTCGAAAAGAGTCCAAATATTGATCAACAAACAAAAAAACTTTTTAAAAATTCAAAATTAAAGGGTTTGATAAACAAAACAAAACAAGACACCCTTAAAGGACGGGAAATAAAAAAATTAACCGGATTAATCGGAGAAAACAAATGGGGCAAAAAACTTCTTGATAAACTTATTCCGCCTCCTAAAGATTTAAATGCAAAGGAAATAGTTGGCGAAATAGGAAGGCTATCCCTTTTAGGAGCAATTCCGGTAATTGGCGGTATAACCGGAGGAATTGCTGCTTGTATGACAAATGGTCATAATTTAAAAGA
>CAYZIV010000142.1:0-4738 GCA_964478475.1 uncultured Gammaproteobacteria bacterium
TTTGGACTATGACTATCATTTGGGTTAATTTGTAAAATTTTAGTGTTTGGATTCTTTATAAATTCATTAATTAATAATTCAGCTTTTTCCACTTTCAATTCTTCTATAGAACCATAATATGTGGTAATTATAGACTTATCATTAAAATATATTCGAAGTGAATAATTACACACCCCTTTTGAACAGCCTATTAAATTTTTCTTTACTTGTCTTATATCATCAACAGTAAATTTTATGTTTTTATCTGGCAAAAAATTTTTCTTTTCATATATTTCACAGATATTTGAATTTTTATCGCATTTTATAAAAACTTTTGTTTCAATATTTACAGCATTCCAAAATAAAAAAATAGTTGAAGGAACTAAAATAATATATAAAAGAGCTAAGCTCCAAAGAGGACATTTTTCATTATTTTTCATTATTATTCTCTAACATTTGTTATATAAATTTTAGATTATACTCTAATATAAATAATTATACATAAAACATAAAAAGTACTTCCTTACGGGGTGGGGCTATGCGGGTAAGCTATACCGCACTGTTCCGCTAGTTATGAAATTTTTAAAGCGTGCATGTTTTACTATTCATCACTTATTTTCCAATTTTAAGGGAGTTCATTCTCTAAAGTCATTATAAACTCAGACAATGTAATATTTAATCCTTCTTCTACCTTCCAAAGTGTAGATAACTTAGGGTCATTAGTTCCATTTTCAAGCCTGCTTAGGTTTCCCCTGTCAATATCATTTTCCAGAGCAAAAATGTTTAAAGATTTATCAGTCAACTTGCCTCTTAATTTCTTAATAAGTAAGCCTGTTTTTTTAGATAAATACTGCATTTTTTTATTCTTGTGTTGCATAAATACAAGTGTAGTGATATATTAAAAATTACTGTTGTATAAATACAGCAATAACGGCTTTAATTTCAATAAGAACAATACTCAAGCATTATTCAATGTTTTCATAAAGCTATAGTTTTATGAGGACGTGAAAAGGCTTAAATTTGTTCCTCTCCAAAGAAATCAAAACCCTTAACTTTACAGTAATAGTATTTTGACAGATGAGAAATATAACGATTATGGATTTAATTTTAAAAATAATAACTATTTATTTAATTATTGCCAGTCCCGCATATATAATTATGCTTGCGTTATGCAAGGCTAGCGCAAAAAGAGAAAAAATAGAAAAAGAACTATTAAACAATTTTTCAAACAAAGAAGATAAATAATAATGTGTATTTACCTGTTTAACAATGCCTGAGCCTTGCCGAATACGATTTTATTAATAATAGGCTGATGATTGCCTTCCTTTACTATCCCACCATGTCGAATAACGCCTTTATAGAAGTCATTTTTCAGGATTGTCTTAATTGAATTAAAACTAAATTCCCTGCCCTGTTTGGTTTTATACCCTGCTTCTGTTAATGCTCTTTGGACTTTGGCAATGGTTTTGAGTTCCATAAACTTTGAAAATATAAACCTTATGACCTCTGAGTTTTCTTCATCAATTATAATTTCTGCCTTGTTATTCCATTTATAGCCAAGAGGGGCATTTCCGCAGGCTTTTATTCCGCTTTTGGCTTTGGTCTTTCTGCCTTTGGCAAGTTTCAGGGATATGCTCATTCTCTCATACTGGTCTAAGGCTTCCATAATGGCATTTACAAGATAGTCATTAGGGTCTTTTGAGTAAATGGAATAATTAGGCTGTTCAATGCTCACTACATCGGCACTGACCTTTTTAAATTCCTTCTGAATCAATGCCCTGACAGTATCAGACCTCCAGAGCCTTGAAGTATTTAAAACAACTACTTTTGAAATGCCGTTAAAGGTTGTTATAAGTTCAGTTAAGCCTTCCCTGTTAATCTCTGTTCCTGTTACGCCTTCATCCTCAAATATTTTGACAAGTTCAAGATTATTATCTTTGCAATATTTTTTGATTGCCTGTTCCTGAGTTTTTAAACCATAGCCCTTATCAACCTGTGTTGAAGTGCTTACTCTGATGTATCCAAAAACTTTATCCATAATCATAAACCTGTATTTTCTAATCTTTTATCAGAATAACAAATTTATGATTAAATTGCAATATTATAAATAAGCTCGCAAGTCTTTATATGCCTGCTTTTCCAGCTCTAATCTATCTACTAAAAAAAGGATTCTATTAGCATTGCCTGTTTTTAAAAATAATCTGATAATAGCCGCCGCAGTCAGTGTTTTCCCTGTCCCAGTTGCCATTTCAAAAAGAAACCTGTTATTCCCCTCTTTTGCTGATTCTTGAAGAGCTTCAATCGCTTTAATTTGATAATGTCTTAATACCCTATAACCATTATCCCAAAGGTATTTATCACGCTTTTCTTCATTTAAGTAATCCGGCTCAGAAAGCAGATTTGGATTTTGAGTTAAAGCTATATATTCGGGAATAACCTTTTCTTCGTATAAAACTTTTGTATCAGGCTTAAATTCATGTCTGTTTTCCAGTGATTCCTGACTGGGCATAGATGTAATGATTTCAGGATTTCCAATTTCTATGTCCCATAAATAATGAATGTTTCCGTTAGAGAGAACTACAAATCTAATACCTTGAGATTGAGCATATTCTCTGGTTTGCCTTTTTGCACTTAATGGGTTTATATCTTCTCTTTTTGCTTCTAAAACACATAAGGGAAATCCCCTACTATCAAGAAGTAAATAATCTAAAATTCCTGTTTTAAACTTATCTTCCCTGTTTAATTTTGTCGAATATTCCAAATCAACATTAGCTCTAATATCTTTTTCTGCATCATTAATTAAATGCCAGCCTGCATTGGTCAGCATATTATTAATTTTTATTCTTGCCAGAGCTTCAGATTTATTAGTCATTTGAAAACAATAGTTATTATAATTCGACAACCTTACATTAAAAGTTACATGAAGATTTATATCATAAATATAAGGAAGTATTGAATTATATGTATAAAGTTGTACAATGTTTGAAAGTGACAAGGATATTTATGGAAAACATAAAAGATTATTTAACAATAAAACAGGCTTCAGAAGTTCTTGGAGTGAGTCCAATGACTTTAAGACGCTGGGATAGTGCAGGAAAATTAAAGTCCTACAGACATCCATTAAACAAATACAGACTATATAAAAAAGAAGAACTGGAAAATTTACTGAAAGGCATCTCGAATGTCTAAAGCCGTAATTTATGCAAGAGTATCAAGCAAAGAGCAGGAGAAAGAAGGTTTTTCAATACCTGCTCAGATTAAACTTTTGCAGGAATACGCTAATTCTAAAGGGTTTGAAGTAGTAAAAGAGTATACAGACAATGAAACCGCTAAACAAACAGGAAGAACCAATTTCAATGAGATGATAAACTTCCTGAAAAAGGATAAAAATACAAATATTGTACTTGTTGAAAAGACAGACAGGCTTTATAGGAATTTCAAAGACTATATAGCTATTGGAGATATGGGTTTAGATGTCCATTTTGTAAGAGAAAATGTTGTTTTTGGCAAGAACTCACGTTCTCAGGAAAAGTTTATTCAGGAAATCCGGCTTGTAATGGCTAAGAATTACATTGATAATCTTAGTGAAGAAATACGTAAAGGATTGAGAGAAAAGGCAGAGCAAGGCTATTTGCCGAATAAACCGCCTCATGGCTATAAAAGAATTAATAACAAACTTATTGAAATAGACAAAGAGCAAGCTCAGTTTATATTAAGAGCGTTTAACCTTTACTCCAAAGGTGATAAATCCCTTGAAGGTGTCTGCCAGCAATTGAGGGATGAAGGTTTTGTTTATAAATCCTATAAGCCTAAAATCGACAAGCCTTCACTAGAAAACATGTTCAGGAATGTTTTTTATAAAGGATTAATTTTTTATAGGGGCAAGATTTATCAGGGAGTTCATGAGCCTATAATAAGTGAAGCTCTTTTTGCTAAAGTGCAACAGGCATTTAAAAGGGATGGAAAGCCTCTACAAAGAAAAGGACATGACTTTATATTCTCAAACCTTATGAAATGCCCTGATTGTGGCTGTAACATAACCGCAGAAATTAAAAAGGGCAAATATATTTATTATCATTGTTCTTGGGGTAAAGGCAAAAAGAATTGTTCAAACAAACAATACGTCAGACAGGAGGTTTTAGAAGAACAATTTGAAGAAGCAGTAAAACGTATCAACTTAGACCAAACACAAACAGAATGGCTTACAGAAGCCCTTAAAATAAGCCTGAATGATGAGCAGAATTATCACAGGGAAAGAATTGAGAATTTAAATAAACAGGCTCAACAATTAAGAGAACGCATTGATAAAATCTATATTGACAAGCTGGACGGAAAAATTGATGAGGAGTTCTGGCTTACAAAACATAATGAGTGGACTTCTCAGCTTGTAAGAATTAAATCTATTCTTAATTCACATGATGAAACACATGATAAGTATTTGAAGGAAGGTGTTCAAATTATCGAACTCGCCAATGATGCTTATAATGAGTATTTAGAGCAATCAAGTGAAGAAAAGGCGGAATTATTAAAAATTATACTTTCGAACTCTTGGCTAAATGACGGAAAGCTAAGCTATACTTATAAAAAACCCTTCGACATACTTGCAAGAGGACTTGCCGAAGCTGTTGAAAATAATGAGCTTAAACCGCCTTCCCATGAGGATTCAGGGGATACGAAAAACCGCCCTCAAATTAATGATGGCGGTTTATGGTGGAGACGGAGAGATTCGAACTCTCGTCCAGAACGGGCACAAACAAAC
>CAYZIV010000143.1:0-4647 GCA_964478475.1 uncultured Gammaproteobacteria bacterium
CGTTGATTTTTTCTGCCTCCTTTTCAACAGGCATATTAGATCCCATTTTTGTTGAAAGTGAGGTCTCAAGAGGCTTGTTTTGAATGCCTAAATATTGGTCGAAACTTACATCCTGCCTTACATAACCAGGCGTGTTTACGTTTGCTATGTTTTTACTCAAAGCTTCTTGCTTCGCCGATATCAAATTAAGAATTGAATTGGTCTTATCTATATTTTTATCCATGTTAAAAGACATTTTTTAATTCCTCTCAGTTAATTTTATTGCCTTAAGCTGATTGATTCCCTGTACATCTGGTCTAATGCCTTTATAAATCTCGCTCCGGCTATAATACTTCCGTTGATTTTAAGGGTTTCATTTACAAATGTGTATGGGTCAAAATTCGCTCTTTCCGTCTTTCCCTGCTCTATCTTGAAATGTTCAGTCAATAACTCAGGTTTGCCGGACTCCTCCGTCGCTTTGACCATATTTCCTTCCTTGATTTCTAAGCCCTCAGGATTACTAAAATTTACCAGCGGAATTTTTCCCGCTTCTGTATATGAAGAATCTTTCTTCTCTTTGACCAAAACTTTTCCGTCAGGTTCAATTTTAATTTTTTCATAATTTGTAGGAAGCTTTATTCCACTCCCGACAAGCCATCCGTTATTAGAAACTATATATCCCTCCGAATTGACAGCAAATGATCCGCCTCTTGTGTACGCAGATTCACCGTTTTTACCTGTTATAGGAATAAAACCTGAGCCTTCAATTCCAACATCAAGCTCTCTTTTTGTTACTACAAGATCACCCTGGGAATAATCTGTCCTTACAGCGCCTCTAATAGCTCCACCTGGCCCCATATACGTTTCAAAACGCTGGGCTTTATAGCTGTTTGTATTGTAATTCGCCATATTGGAAGTTATGTATCCTAATGACTGGAACATCGCATTTGAATTGTCAACGAGTTTTGTTATTGAACCTTGTATTGTTGTCATACCTTTTTACCTCGTGTATTACCTGGCTTATACTTTTCCTAACTCTTGAAGCGTTTTTGTTAATGCATCATTTTGGATTTTGAAAAGTTCGGTATTAACTGTAAAACTTCTCCTCAATGGAATCATGTTGTATACCTCCTGTTGTAAAGCAACATTCGACTCTTCCAGATAACCCTGTTTCATCTCCGGATTTCGTATCTGTGACCCGCTTGAGCTTACTGCTGATATATAACCACCATCGTAAACCTTTAAATTTTGCGGATCTGTGTATTGAACCTGTCCGTCTGAGCTGATCTTTATGTCTTCAATGTTTTTGGGAACTTTTTTAAATTTTATTGGAATCCCTTCTTTCGATAAAACTTTAAAATTTTCTATTGTTAGCAAGTTTCCGTCTTTATCAAGTTTAAAACGGCCGTCTCTTGTCAGTTTTATTCCGTTTCCCGTTTTCACCTGAAAATAACCTTCATTTCCAAGCGCAATATCAAGAGGCTTTTTGGTGATTTTTATTCTTCCTACTTTTTCGTCTTTATTAATTGAAAGGGCATGTGGGCCCAAAACGTCCGCAAATGAAGAAATAACAGGAACTTTCCTTTGATACCCCACTTTGTTGTATCCGACTATGTTGTCGTTTAAAATATTTGCGTTTTTGTTTATCAATGTCATTGCGTTTACAGATGACTGTATACCGTTTCCGTTAAAATGAATTCCGCCGTGCAGCTTCATTTCCTTCTCCTTTTTTATATTTGAATTTAAGTTTTTATGATTTCTCTTATACCCAGCAGTAAGCCTGTTAGGCTTTAATTTTCCTCTTCTGATAAACTGCTTTTTATATGGTGACTATAATTAATTAATCGAACTTTTGAAGTAGATAATTTATAAAATTTCAGGAAGATCATTCATTTATATGAGTTCGTCTCTTTTTTAAAAGAGTGATTTTCTCGTCAGCTTCCAGAATAATTTGAGCGGTTTTTTGCGCTGTAACTAATACCATCGGTGATATGCTGTTTACTTTTGTTATAGTTACTTTTTGTTCGGTTTTTTGTGTGAAATGTTTTTGTTCAATCTTTGATAAATGAGTTGTTGCCGTTATTTTTTCTTCTTTAAGCTGTGAATTTATTGTTTTGAGAATTTTTTCAATAGTTGCTTCCTTTTTTTCTATGTCCTGGTTATTTTTATTTTCTTCTTTATTTGTAATGCTCTCAATATGTATGTCTAAGTTGTTATTTTTATCTGTTAGAGTGGTTATTTTAAATCTTCCTATATTTATTGTGGTTATATAAATAACCATTGCAATTTGTTCTTCTTCCGGTGAACCGCTTTTTTTCTTTTCAAATTCAACTTCAATCTTCTGTTCTTCTGAAAGAGGCAGCCAGGGTAAGTATAGGAGCAGGAGATGTGTGAGAATATCTTGTGATTGTGCGGTTTTTGGTGGAACAATTTGATTTATTAGCCCTAAAACCTGTTTTAATTGAGAGTAATCCTGAGCAGCGTTTTGTGTTTGTTGAATCAGTTTGATTAACTTGTTTATTACTTCTTTTGAGTTGGTTTCAAGCAGCTGTTTTATTATCTCGGGGTCTATTTTTATGTTTTTTGTTTGCAGTAAATGAGTAAGATTTTCGTTGGAAATTTGCTTATTAATCAGGAGGGCCAACAGCTCTTTTAAATCTTTCGGCAAGTTTAACATTTCCCGCATAAAAAGAGCTTGTTCCATTCGGGTAAGCATTTGAGCTTTCATATTGTTTTGAATGTTCATATTTACGGGGATATTTGTTGAAGGCTTATAAGATTTTGCATTTAAATTGTTTTTTTCGCTGGAATTCCCCCTTTCTTTATTTTGAATTGATGAAAGAGTTTTTAAAATTAACATTAAATTTTTTGAGGTGATTATATTCAAAATTTCTGACCTGTTAAAACTGTTTTCTTTCAAAAATCAGTTTCAATTTTTATTTTAAGATTGATTTATTGTTTTTCTAATTTCAACTTGTATTTTATAAAACTTCTTAATAAAAGTTAACATTTGTTTTTATTTTTTATGAACTCTTAAAAATTAGTTATTCAGGAAAATTATCATTTGAGTCTATTTGCTAATGAATTGGTAATGCTTTTAAGGTATTAAAAAAGCCAGGTTAATAGTGTATAATGTTTTTATAGATATAGAGGTTGTCTTTGCTTAATAAAATATAAAAAAGAGGTGTATCAGGAAAATGGATTTTTTACCTATTAAGCCATCGAGTACAAATAAAGTTAATTCTGCTTTGAATCTTTCAAATGATGGCGGTTCCAAGTCTAATACCGGATATTTCTCTCAAAGAGGTCAAGAAGAAGCTTCTTTGGAAAAAGTTGATGAACTTTCCCTCAGTACTTCGGTTTCAGAGGAAAATGAAGAAGTTGAGATAGAAACCGAACTTCAAAAATTTTTCAGTTCAGTAAGAAACTTGATGAAAAAAATTAAAGAATTTATTCTTGAATTATTAGGTTTTGATAAACCTAAAATTGAAAATATTTATAAAGAAAGCAATGAAAAAGTATAATAATTTTTGATTTTTGCAAAATAATTCGTAAGATTCATTTTATGCTGGTTTTATAGCAAAAAATGGATGAGAAGTATTGATTTTTTCGTTATTTAAAAAAAATCAAAGGTGTTTACACAGAAAAATTACGCCATTTTGTGAGGGAAATTTTTGTCCTGACTGCGGGCGGGAGATTGAAATTTCCTGGCTTATTCTGCGTTGTCGTTGTTGTAGAAGTAAAAGAAAAGCTAGAATAGTTTTTGGGTCAATATTTGCTGAGAATAAATATTGTATAAAATGCGGGGAGGCTAAATGTTATGTAGAAAAAAAAGAAATTTTGGAATTTTATGATATTCAATACGCTATTATTTCTAAAAAAGAAGTCGGCAGTTTCAAAATTTCTAAAGAAATGCTTCAAATCTGGATAGAAAATGAAGAAAATTTTAGCAGAAATTTCAATAATATTAAATTTATTCCTCTGTTAATTAACCCGAGTCACTAATGCCGCTTATTATGTTATTTTTGTTAAGTGGTGATTTGGGCTAATTAAGCTAAAACTGATATAAATTTATAAAACCTTTTTTCATTTTTATGAGTTTTCTTAAAAAATTGAGTTAAAATTATGATTTCGCTTTATCAAGGTAATTAAGAGAGAAATTTATGTTAAAATTTATAACATAATCAATCTTTTATTAATTAAATAAAATTTGATGTAAGGAGATAAATATGAAAAAAGGTTTTACTCTGGCGGAAATGCTTATTGCTCTTGGTGTAATGGGTGGTATTTTGGCTATAACAATACCTGTTGCAATTAACTCAGGAGGTAATCAAGTTGGGCCGTTATTTAAATCTGCTTTTAAAAACACTGAAACATTAGTTGGCGATTTGATTAACGATGTTTCTTTATATCCTGCCGGTAAACTAACCGAGGATACTTTTTGCAATAATTTTTTTTCAAAACTAAATACGGTAGGAACAGTTGATGACACTACCTCTACCATTCCGGATGCTCATAATGCACCAACACCAAAGGGCATGAGATGGTAGGGTTTTGATCCTTCATTGTATCATATTAACGGTTTTGTTCCTGAAATTCCTCCTCCCCCGTTCTTCAAGGTTAATTTCCATGTAATGGGAACAAACCCCCCAAATACGAATACGGTTG
>CAYZIV010000144.1:0-4604 GCA_964478475.1 uncultured Gammaproteobacteria bacterium
TATCGTCAAGAACATCATACGACGGTAGTGAATCTTGGTCTTTCTGATCAGGTCGCAGTTCTGCTGATGGAGGTTTAGTTATCGAGTCTTCAGGTATTATTTCGCCGTTTCTGTTTATGTATTCAGCCAGCCTGTATACCATTGTCTTTGATACATCAACTAAAACACCAATCCCGCCGCACATATCACCATAAAGTGTACAATAACCTACAGCGAGTTCTGACTTGTTCCCTGTTGTCAGCAAAAGATTACCGTATCTGTTTGAATAAACCATAAGCACGTTTGCACGAATCCTTGCCTGCAGGTTTTCTTCGGCTAAATCGAACTGCTTTTTCCCATTTTGCAAGTTGTTTATGTAACAATCAAAAAGATCGGCAATCGGAATCTTCAGATACTCAATACCAAGATTTTTCGCCAGTTTCTCGGAATCTTCAACGCTTCCTTTGCTTGAATATACCGTGGGCATTGTAATCCCGAGAACATTTTCTTTTCCAAGCGCATTAGCCGCAATTACTGCAGTTACAGCAGAGTCAATTCCACCAGACAAGCCTAATACGACTTTTTTAAATCCTGTTTTCCTGCAATAATCTTTTAATCCTAAAGATAAAGCCCTGAAAACACTCTCTTCTTCAGATACAGAAATTGTACGTACTTCTCCGGTGCTGTCTTCAAGATTATAGACGACCAAATCCTGTCGGAAATCGCTGCATAATGCGTGGATTTCTCCGTTATTGTCCATCGCAAAACTACTTCCGTCAAAAATCAAATCGTCATTTCCGCCTACCTGATTTACATACATAACAGGTTGTTTATTAGCTTTGGTAATATTTTTGAACACAGAAAACCTGTCTTCTTGTTTATTAACTATGTATGGAGAGGCTGAAATGTTTATAATTCCATCAATATTTGATTCAAGAATTTCTTTTGCGGGATTTGTATCATATAACTGTCTTTTCCAGTAATCTTTATCGTTCCAAAGGTCTTCACAAATGGTCAAAAAGAATTTTTTGTCTTTTACTTGAACTACAAGAGATTCTTTGCCGGGTTCAAAGTATCTGGTTTCATCAAATACATCATAAAACGGGAGCAATCTTTTGAAATACCTGGATTCTATCTTGCAATTTTTGATAAAAGCCGCCGCGTTATAAAGTTTTTTCCCGCAAGAAGAATCGTTTTTATCTATATATCCGCAAATTACAGATATATTTTCTGTATATTCTGCTATTTTTTGTAAATAAGAAAGATTGGCATCCGCAAAACTCTCAAAATCAAGTAAATCTCGTGGCGGATAACCCGAAATACATAATTCAGAGAATATTACCAGATCTGATCCCTTATTTTTTGCAAGCTCAATATTCTTAATAATGCGATCTGTATTGTTTTTCAAATCGCCTACTTTAGGGTTTATTTGAGCTAAAGCAATTTTCATAGTTTATTAATGCCGCTAAATTAAACAGGAGAGGAAGGGATTCGAACCCTTGTGACCCTAAGGCCCATTCGCTTTCGAGGCGACGCCGATCGACCAACTCCGGCACCTCTCCAAATTTATTATTTCTCTCAAATTTTACTCTTATGATAAATCCTTATCAAGTTTTAAAGACAATGTAATAAAATCTACAGCAAGATCCTGGTTTGCCACGACAACATGTTTAGGAACCTCAATATTTACGGGAGCAAAATTCCATATAGCTCTTATTCCATTATCAACAGCCAAATTAACAATTTTTTGAGCATTATCTCCTGGTATTGCAAGAATTAATATTTTTACATTTTCATCTTGTATTTTTTTAGCAAGCTGATTAATATGGAAAACTTCTTTTCCTTCAATATTTAAACCAACTTTTGCAGGATCATTATCAAATATAGCTGTAATATCAAGTCCATATTTTTTAAATCCATTATACCTTGCAAGAGCCTGTCCTAAATTTCCAACTCCAATCAAAAATGAATTCTTTACACTAGATAAATCAAGAAAATTTTCAAGATGAGCTTTTAGTTCTCTTATATTAAATCCTATTTTAGGTTTACCGGAATAATCTATAACAGAAATATCTTTTCTAACTTGCGTTTCATTAATATCTAACTTACACGCAATTTCACTACTACGAATATATTCTTTCCCCTCGTCAAAACGTTCACAAATAATTCTGTAGTATCTGGGCAATCTTCGTAAAGTAGGAATTGATAAAGTTTTTTTCATTTTTTAAAATCCGTATAATCAAATTACATTATAAACTGTTTTTAAAAATTTTATCAAAATGAACAAACAGGCACACAAATCATTATACAGGTAACATCATCGTCCATATGCCTGCAAGCGGAAGCACATTCGTTAAACTTGCCACCAAGTTTTTCGCAGGCTTGTTTTGTAATTCCTTCACATTCATTATGTTCTTTAATCCACGTACCCGAATAAATTTCTTCACATTGGGTTTTTAAATATTCATACTTTTCTATACTTTCAATTTTTTGACTGTACATAGTAATGCCAGTTATTAAAAATAGCATTAATACCGCAAATACAATAAAAAATTTTTCTCTGTTTTTCAAAATTAACCCATAATTAAAGAACAATTTATATATTAATTAATATTTTAAACTGAAGCTAATAATTCTTGAGTAACTGCATATGTTTCTATTTTAATTTCCGCATAAAATGATCCTGTAGCAGTATTTATAATTTTAATATTTGCAGGTTTAAAAATCACATCTTCATTATACTGAGAATATATTCTCTCCAAAGTAATTTCAAAAAATTCAGGATTTAAAATACATTCATTAATTTTTTCAGGCGAAAGAACAACTACCATTGAATTTTCTTGGATTAAACTATGTTCTTTGATTACATAATCAGCTTCTTGTCTTAATTTTACAATATAATCAGCTGTTTGTTTTCCTAAAACATTTTTTATTGATTCATATTCTTGTTCATTTTTTTGGGAAATTGTACTTTTAATAGTTACTGTAGAATTCTCATGGACAATTGATTCACTTAAAGAATTAACACTCCCTTTTATAAGAGAATGTTTCCTTTTCTCGTTTTCAATCAAATCTGTTTCTTGAAAAGGTTCGTCTTCCCAGATAAAAATAAATTCATATATATAAATAAATATTTGCTTAATAAGACCCAACGCAGTTTGCCAAATATTATTTTTTTTAAATATATTTGCAAGGCTATTTTTCACTAATTAACTCTCCTGAAGTATGTTATTTTTATATACTTATATATATAAAAACAACATGTATTTAAAAATTGTCTTTTAATAAAAATTTTATTTCTCTAGTTTAAAATAATTAAGGGTTTTGATTATTTAACAATATTAAAAGGCTGTTCAAGAACTACTACCATTTTAGTTCCAGAGTCAATTTTAACAGGTTTACCTTTTCTCCAGATAAGCCATCCCAAACCTAAAACACCTCCTCCTGTTGCGCCAACAGCCATACCTGCACCTGCACTTCCTGCTATTGCGCCTATGCCTGTTCCAATAAGAGCACCCCCAGCTGTAGCTATAGCTTCTTGCTTAACTCCGCTGACAAGTTGATTTTTTACCGTTCCACCTTTTAAAACACCTGTATTATCTTGTGTCATTATTTTACCCACAATAGGTATTCTAGGCCCATTAGGAAGTCTAATATGCGTAAATTTTATTTCCATTTTGGCATTTTTACCTGCTCTTCGGGAATCTTCTGTATATGTAATTTGCCCGATTACTTCACTTCCTGCAGGAATTATAATATTGCCGTCAACTGATATAGGATGACTAAGAGCTGTTGAAAAAGTTTCACCAACTTTATTTCTTTGAGAATTAATATTTTCATTTGTTATTATTTGAAAAGTTGTGCCTACAGGAATTGTAGAAACTGTTCCTTTTAAAGGTGTTGAAGTGGAAACTTTATTTTCAACTTCTGTATTATTTATTTCATTATTTATTTCGTTGGAGAAATCCGGTAAATGTTTATCATTCCAATCTTCTTCTTCATCAAGTATTGGAGGTAAAACCATAAAATCATATGCCCAAACAGGTTGTATACTTATATTCAAAAAGGAACACACAATTAAAATAATAATTATTTTATTCATCTTCAAAACAAACACCATCCTTTTTGTTTTTACAAAATTATTAACTTTTATTATATTTATTTTTCAATGCTTTGTAAATTTTGTAAAGTTAAAACAAGATAAAAAATTATCTATAAATTTATACTTTTTAGGTTTTTATATAAAATTAATATTTTAAAAATATTTTTCTCAAAAACCAAATAAAAGAAGAATATAAGACATTAAATCAGTCAATATGCCTATTTAAAAAAGTTCTTGCAATCAAAAAATTTATGAAGTATAAAATATAGTACATAAATTAGTTTTAGAGCTTAAACATTTTCAAAGGAATAAAGGGTGAAAAACAAACATATCCTTACAAATTTAATTTTCTCTGCTGATTCTAAAAGAAGTTTTAACACTGATACGGCTGTTTTAAATAAGGATAAAAACCTTTCGAATGTTTCTTTAAATTTTTCATCATCAAAAGAAAAACTTTTTCAAGATTTAGAAAATATTGAAACCCCTATTCTGGATGTTTTTAAAAAAGTTATAAACACCCCCT
>CAYZIV010000145.1:0-4590 GCA_964478475.1 uncultured Gammaproteobacteria bacterium
AGCGAATTTGTAAGTGTTCTGGAACGAGATTTACATATTGAATATTTAATTGGCTGTTATTGGTTCTATTCTAATGCTTCCGGTTGCCACAGGAGTTGTATTTTTATAGAAACTAATAGAAACTTTATTTACAGCATAATCAAAACCTTCTGTGGTTCCTGAACTGTCAACGGGTCTTCCTTTAAAATCAAATTTGATCATATTGTTTTCTACACTGGAATCAGAGGGGTTATAAAATATGTTTTCATTTAATGCAAAAGAATCCAGTATATTTCCGTCAGAATTTTTAATTTCAATAATTCCCAAACTGCTTCCCTGAGCTGCTCCGTTAAAATCTGCCGTAATTGTGCCTGATGTTTTAATTGCAGTACTCATTGCTGTTTTTAGAGCTTGTTCAACTGTTATAAGATCATTTTTAATTTTATGCTGCGGAATATCGCCCATAATCCCTGATATTGCCATTGTTGATATAACTGCAATTATCACAGAAATTATTATAAGCTCTAATAGTGAAAATCCTTTATGAATAGTCATTTTAAATATCCCTGCCATGAATTAATCCATAGTAACCAGCTGCCAAGAGTATGTATTTATAACTTTTTCAAAAATATCTTTATCGGCAAGATTATCTGAATTAGTTAAAATAAAAGAACCGTTTAAAAAGATTGCTTCGTTTGCGATGACTCTGCCTGAAAGACTTGAACCGTTTTGAGTAAACCGCCCGTTAGCCCAAAAAAGAGATGTAAATTCCCTGCTTCCATTGAGTTTTACATCGCCACCACAGGCAAAAACAACATCTATTTCATCAGGATTAGATGAAATAACATCAACGCTACCGTTAACTCTCATATCCCCTGAAATTATTAAATTCACGTTTGAAAGTGGTTCTGAACCGTCAATATTTGCAGTTACATTGCCGTCCACAAAGATAGTTTTCCCTTCCATATTACCTGATATATCTATTGAGCTTTTTTTTATGTTTGTTCCGCCGGTAATGTATATCTTACTTCCATCCGGTGCATTATTTATTTGCTCATATAAATCTTTCTGGTTAATATCCAGAAAGATTCCATCTTCTTGTGCCTGAGCTCTAAGTTCATCTATGGGAACTAGTGGAACATCAACATAAGGAACATAGCCTCCAACCGGATTATGTTCAGCATGAGGAGGATCAGCAGTCGGGTCATCTGATTGAGTAGCTACTGCATTGTTATTCAATTCATTTCCTCCATTAAAATTCAAGCCTGAGTTTGCATGGACACTCATATTTAAAATCTTAGAACCGTTAATTCTAAGTCGTCCGTCAGTTAAAAGACCATAATCATTAAAAACAGAGGGAATTTCCGTGTTTAATCTCGCTCTAATCTTTCGGTATGCATCGCCATATTTACCAACTACATCAACTATTACAGAAGAATTATTATCTGTATAAGTCATTGAATCAACCCAATATTCTGCATTATTCGCTAAAATATACGGAGTTTGGACTTCAGGAAGGGACAAATCGTTTATAGGCATCCCCATATTTGATATATCTCGGCTAAAGAAGCTTTTTACTTCTTCCAGTCCAGCCTCTGCAGCATAATACGCTGTTAATCCGTTTTTATTATCAGAAATCTGATTAATGTTCGTATCAGTCATCCCCATCATTGTTATGGTCATCATTCCCGCTATCATTGATATAAAAACAGAAATAATAAGAGCTGAACCTTTTCGGACTTTGAATTTATTCATAATTATCACCTGAAAATTTGTGATTAAAACCTGAAATTTCTAAGATGACACCCTGTTAAATATTTGCCGTCATCTATATTTATAGAACCGTTTTCAGAAGGGAAGTATAGATTCCCGCCATCCGGAACAAAAGCAAATTTAATCCTGTTTCCTTCTAAATAAAAAGCTTCGCTATCTAAATTAGTAAAAATTGCCGGTTTTAATTCTTTTGCAAGAATATAAGAATTTCCGTTTGTCCAGTCAGATGGCAGCGAGTCATTTATAGAAATCGGGTCACTTAGTTTTGTTGCCAAATCAAATTCAATACGAGTTTCAACTATTGCATAAACGCCCGGATCTGCTGAATCACCTACTGCAACATCTTGAGGAATAATAGAAAACGCAACCCCTCTAAAGGTTGTATACCCGGAAGATGGCTGAACAAGTGTGCCGTCGGTATTAAACTTCGGAATTAAAACGGCTAAAGAATTAATTTCCGGCTGCACTGTATAACTATTGCCATTAACAGGAATGATAAGGCTTATTTCTCTATAATAAGACCTGGAGCCTTCTCTTATAATTGAAGAAATTCTCTCTGTAAGTATGTTTTTATGCTGTTTTGCTCTAATATTTCTGTTATGCCCAATTTGGGCATCGAATGCTCCGCCGAGCATTTCGGCTGCAGAAAGTGTTAAAATCCCAGTTATCAAACAAGCCATAACCAATTCGATTAAAGATATTCCATACTGTTTGTTGTTTTTAGACATATTTAACCTTTTTATTTCGGTCTTGAAACTAATGTGCTCAATTTAACCATTGATATTGAAGTTTCTGTTTTTATATAATTAACATCAATTTCTTTTAAAACAGGAATATTTGTGCCGTTTATAGTATCTGTTTCCAGATCAGTGACATTTGTTTCAACAGTAAAATAACCATTATCAGTAAACTCTGAAGCTAGTGGCACAGGCGGATTTTCGCCTTCATAAGCCGAATCAAAATTGATTTTGTATGCCAGTTCTGATTTTACAGTTTCCATATACTTCTGGGATAAATCTATTGCTCTGGATAAATCATTAACCTCCTGGCCTGTTGTAAGCGAGGTTGGAAGGCTAAAAGCAAGAAACATCGCCATTATTCCAATAATAATGGTGGCAATTATAACTTCTATAAAAGAAAAACCTGTTTTTACATTCATAACAATTTCCGATTTACCAAAACATTTTTCTTGATTTCCAAAATATATATTCATTATATATTATGATTTGGGAAAGTTAAAGCCAAAGTTTGCAAATCTTAAACATTATAAATTTTTAATGCTAATTTTTTAATTTAGGAATTATGACATTTACTGCCGATGGAATAACTTCAACAACAAACGGTGTTTTCAACACTATATCGCCGTCAATTTGCACATTAACCCTGGGTTCTGATGAAATTTCAGCTTTTTTAAATTTGTAGTATTCTATTCTGCTTGTTTTTTGAAGATGTTGCCTTGTAAAAATACTGAAAAATGCATACAAATAATCAATTTTTTTAAATATAGAGAGAATAATCAGGTCCAACTCTCCATCAAATACAGAAGCATGAGGAGCAAGCGAAAAATATTCACCCATAATATTGCCCCCATTCGCAACTATAATTGTAGAGGCTTTGACTTTTATAAGCTTGCCTTCATTAATTTTTATCTCAAAGTTTTTTGATTCAGGATAATAACCGTGTTTTATGCCTTCCAGATAGTATGCCAAAAATCCAAATTTTTTCTTTTTCTTTCGGGTAGTTTGTTCAATTATCGCTGAGTCCAAGCCACATCCAGCCATAAATGCCACATAACTGCCATCTATTCTACCTATATCTATTTTTCGCACATTTCCTTTTTTAATTAATTTGATTGAATCATAAATAGAAAAAGGTATTCCGAGGTTGCCGGCTATCATATTTCCTGTTCCGCTCGGTATAATTCCCAATACAATATCCGTGTTGATTACTGCTGAAATTACTTCTTTAATTGTGCCGTCACCACCGCAAGCTATTAGTGTTTTATATCCATCATCCAACGCTTCTTTTGCTAATTTTGAAATAGGATGCTCGCTGGTTACCTCATAAATTTTGTAATCCTCAAACCCCCTTTCAATTTCGTATTTAAGATAATTAACGGGATAATTTCCTGATTCGGGATTTAAAATTATTGCTGCTTTTTTTATTTGTGACGCTTTTATATTTTTTTCTTCATGATTTTCTTCAAATAGAGCTTCAACAGGATTAAAATTTTTTTCAGCTGATCTTTTTATTAAATTTCCTAATTTTTGCACAAAAGTCATAAATCCTGATTCTCCACCTTTTTCAAGATGGCTGACTAATATTGTTACTAGCCCAAGCCTGATTCCGAGGAATATATCTGTTAAAACCGTATCGCCTATAATCGCGCATTGATCAGGCAATACATCAAGTTCTTTAATAGCTCTTAGAGCAGCTGATCTTGTCGGCTTTTTTGCCCTTCCGTAAACGGGAAAATCAACACTTTCCCTGATCCTATGCACATATTCAGAATCAAGATTATTGCTTAGTATAGCTAATTTAAAATCCTTTTGAACTTCTTTGATCCAATTTGTCACTTCATCACAAAATTCACCTGCATTAGGTTTCATTAACGTATTATCCAGATCAAATATCAGCGCTTTTATCCCTTCATCATATAAATCTGATAAATTTATATCTCGCACGTGATCGACTATATATGTAGGTCTGATTTTAAATAAAGTGAATATTAACTTCTTCATATTTTAGGAACTCTAATTTTGTCATTCTTTTCTAAATCAATTATTCCCGTGAGCCTGCCGTCATTTTCCAGAATAATGCTCTCAAATGCATCGTATG
>CAYZIV010000146.1:0-4580 GCA_964478475.1 uncultured Gammaproteobacteria bacterium
AAGCTCCTAATTATCAGCAACCTGCCGGTTATGTTCCACCGATGCCGCCACAACAACCATCACCAATAGAATCATTTATGACTCAAATGATGCAAATGATTACTCAGTTTATGACGCATTTATTCGGTATAAACGATTCAAAAGCCGATACTCGTCCGACTCACGTGAAAGACAACGAAACAGTTAATCATTTAGCTGATAACTTCGATAAATACGATACAGACGGCAATGGATTCTTAACAGCCGAAGAAATAGAAAAAGTAGATGATGTCGATGTATCCAGAGTCCTGGAAAATGAACATAAGTTAATGTTCGCTAATATTGACTCAGGAAAAGATGCCTGGTTTGGTCTATCAAAAAATGATGTAGATGTACTTGAGCAAAAAACTGAAGACGGCAAAAATCTCGACCAGGTAAGTTCCGAACTTCGCGATAAATATCTTGAATCCAGAAATATTTCACATTCAAACGATAACAAAGAAGATGCTTTCAAAGAATATGTAGATAGATATAGAACAAGCTACAGCTAAACTTTATAATAATTCTAAAAGACCCCGATAAATCGGGGTCTTTTTTAGTTTTTTTTGGAATATGATTTTTTAATCTCTTTTATGTCCTGCTCCATATGCCATCTTGGAGTTTCCGGCTCGGTTGACTGATACCTCAGTAAATAAGACGGGTGAAATATCGGCATAACCTGCGACCCAAATGGTCCGTCAAACCATTTCCCTCTGATTTTTGATATGGGTTCGTTTGTTTCTAACACATTTTTTACTGCTGTTGCTCCTGCTAAAATGATTATTTTTGGGCGAATTAGCTGGAGTTGTGATTCTAAATAAACTCGGCATGCTTCTGCTTCTTCTTTTTCCGGCTTTCTGTTGCCTGGAGGGCGACACTTTACTACGTTTGTTATGTATAAATTTTCCCTGCGTGAAATGCCTTCCTTCGCCAGCATCTTGTCTAATAACTTCCCTGCCCTGCCTACAAACGGCTTGCCGGTTTCGTCTTCCTCTCTGCCTGGACCCTCTCCTATTAACAAAATTTTTGCGTCTAATGCGCCATCACCAAATACTACCTCTTTCCTTGTCTTTGAAAGCCCGCATTTATAACAGCTCTTGCATACTTTCTCAATTTCTCTGAGCGCGTTTATTCGCACTCCTTCTTCTGTTTTCCCGTAGTTAATGATGTATTCGCTGTTATCTCGCATTTTATCCCGCTTTTTTTATTATTCATTTGTACAATAATTTTACTTTTATACTACTTAGTGATAGCTCAAAAAACAACACCTTAAGTGAATAACTTCTTGAAGTTTAAACCTTACAATTAAATTGTGAATCCTCAACTCTTCTAAATTTACTTGCTCATTAAAAGTCTCTGGAGTTTTCAGGGACTTTTCATTTTTTTCTAAACATCACCAAAACTTGTTTAAATTCAAATCAATCTTGCTTAAAAGCTCTCTCGCCGGTGTATAACTGCTGTTATACTCCAAACACTTCTCTAAAACCTTTCCGCTCTCTTTATATGCACCTATTAAATAATTATACTGACCTAAATAATATAATGTCTCTGATTCATTGGGAATTATCTGCAAGCTCTTTAATAAATACTTTTTCGCTTGGTTTAAAAATCCATAATTAAGCAGCACCCTGCCTATGTACTTATACGACTCCAGGTTTATTGATGTAAAGATCTCAGCCTTGCTCATCAGGCTTTCAGCATATTTAAACTTATTTGCCTGAATAAAATATCCAATATCAATTTCCAGATGATTCCTTATTTGAAGAAACGAAGGATAAATGTCATTCTCATTCTTTATAATTTTTAACGCGCATTTCCCCCACTCACAAGGCTCTGATTCAGGCGCGCTTAACCATAGCCTCTCTGCTTCTTCTTCATTCCCTTGCAGTAATTCGCAAAATCCAGCCTGGTATCTTTCACCTATTTCACGGTACGCTGCCGCTGCTTTCTTGTATTCTTTAGTCTCCAGGTATATTAAGCCTAACGAATTTTTGTAAAATCTCAAATCTTCTTCATTTGAAATTTTTTCTATTTCAATATTCTCAAGTAAATTTAATGCTTTTATATTTTTTTTTACCAGAAATTCTTCCCTTGCGTGAATTATTAAATCTCTGATATTCAGGTTATTGTGATTCATTATCGTTATCGGGCTTTGACCTTGTTGAAAATGATTTTATCTTATTTAAATAATCTGATGATATATCTTTCTTGACTTGATTTAAACCAAGGAATTGGTCAAGATCAGCCGAAACTACTTCTTGTGTTGCTTGCTCATTGGCTTTCTTGATCTCTTCATAGATTTCTTCCCTAAAAATTGTAACTTCTCTAGGTGCTTCAATTCCAATTTTTACAACCTCTCCTCGGGTTTCTAAAATTGTAATCTCTATATTGTCATTTATTATTAACTTTTGACCTTTTTTTCTTGTTAAAACCAGCATTATTGTTAATCCTTAAACTAATAATTAATTTTAGTTATTTTCTATTGGGATTCATCTTCTTTTCGTTTCGGTTCTTCTTTCTTCTGTTCTGTATTTTTGCTGAATAGCCTATGTTTTACAGAATATTTTGTGTTTGCCAATATAAGCTGCATTCCCTTTTTATTTTCCGCATTTATTACTAACGGACCGGCTAAGTTGATCGTTGATTCCTCGGCTTTTCCTTGCGGAATGCATACAATATTAAATGTTATAACATTCTCTATCCCCTTCATCTCAAGCTTTTGAGACTTCTCTTCAGGAATGACAAATTCATAATTAATCCCAAAATACGAAGGAAAACTTATTGGAAAAGCTATATTCGGATCTTCTACCGATTGCAGCCACTTAAACGGCGATTCCGGGTTGTTGTCTATTAAAACAAATTGCTTTAAATGATCATATCCCAATATTGGCTCTATGAAGGTGAAAATTAAATCCTCGTTTACTTCTGTTTCCCCAAACCTACTTGTTTTTAATTTCATTTATATTTGTTCCGTGTTTTTCAACTTACTAAATTACTTAACTCAAATTAGACAATAACATATATTAATTAAAAGGGCTATCCCCTGTAACATATTACTTCTTATACTAACTGAAAATCTCCATTCTTTTCTATATGCTTTGCCAGTCCACCGTCATTGAGAATTTTTATCATAACTTCCGGGAGAGGAGTTATCTCGATTTCCGTTTTTTGCGTTAAATTTTTGATAATACCCTGCGATAAATCCAGTTCTATTTCATCTCCCTGATTGATTTTTTCCGTGTCGCATTCTACCGCCAATAACCCTATATTTATTGCATTTCTAAAGAAAATTCTCGCAAAAGATTTTGCTAAAACTGCATTTACTCCTGCAATTTTTAATACCTGCGGGGCATGTTCTCTTGATGATCCCAGTCCAAAATTATTTCCTCCTACAACAAAATCTCCAGTGGTCATGTTTTTCGCAAAGTCAGGGTCTGCATCTTCCAGCACATGTTTTGCCAATTCCGGCAAATTTGTTCTTAAGTGGAATAATCTCCCCGGCGCTATATGATCCGTACTGATATTATCACCAAATTTCCACGCTTTTCCTTTTTTTATCATATAATTTTTCCTTGTTATTAAAATTATTCATTTTTATTATTACAAAAATTTTATCATGGTTAATTCTTACATCTAACAAGGATATTAAAAATTTTTTATTAACACATACAAGACCCTGAAAAGCGGTTTTTCAGGGTCTTGTATTAAATAAATCTATTTATATCTAATTTTCTTCGTCTTTTATATCTTCTGGTGATTTTTCCTCATTAATAAGTTTTTGAAAGTCTGAGGGCTTTACATCTCGGATAAAATCTTTAAATTCCTGTGATTCTTTTTCTTCTTTTTCGATATCTGTTGGTATTGTTCCGTCTGCTACAACATGAGGCGATACGTATATTGGCGCTCTTGTCTTTAACGCTATTGCTATTGCGTCAGAGGGTCTTGAATCAACTTCAAATTCTTTGCCTTGTTCATTTTTTAAATATATCGTTGCATAGTATGTGCTTTCATTTAAATCGCTTATTTCAACTTTTTCAACTTCATTAGATGTCGCCTCTATTATGTCGCATATAAGATCATGCGTCATTGGCCGAGGTGTTTCTAAATCTTCGAGAATTCTTATAATTGCGCTTGCTTCTGTCTGACCTATCCAAATCGGCAATGCTCTTCTGTTTTCTTCGTCGTTCAGTATCACTATTGGCGCTCCTGAACGTGTATCAATTGCTATTCCCATTATATGCATTTCAATCACGATTTTATTACTTTTCTGAATAACTTTACTCATTTATAGTCTAACACATTAAGAAATTATATCATTAAAGAAATTGTGATAGATTCAAAAAACATATAATATCAATTCCGAAAATTTTATAAATAATGAAATTTTTTATACTTATATTCTCAAAAATCTTTAATCTGTGTAATAGCCTATTTCTAACATTTTATTAAGTCCGGCCAAACGTCCTTCTTTAAGTCTTATTTCTTTAGTAATGTTTTTGAGCTCTGTTCGTTTTGTTTCTAGTTGTTCGTTAATGGATGGAGAACCTTGTCTTCGAATCCCC
>CAYZIV010000147.1:0-593 GCA_964478475.1 uncultured Gammaproteobacteria bacterium
ATAAACAGTTCCTGTTGCAACGTCATTATTTCTTATAGATATTAAATATTCATAATCACCTATGGCAGTGCTGTCCATGATTCTTATGCTCGGGATAATATAACCATATTCATCGGTCATTCTTTGCCTTAATGCGGCAATTTTAGCAAGCAGTTGACCATCCTGTTCGGGGTCAGCCACAACAAGAAGTTCATTGCCCACCTGAAGACTTAGTATATCAACACCCAGTCTTTCGTACATTTTATTAGGATTAACAAGGTCCTGCATGTTTTGTTTCACTGATTCCAGTTCATAATATTGCATCTGGACATCTTGCTTGAGAAGAACTGTAAAAGCAGAAAATCCTAAAATTATTGCAAGAGTTAAAAACCACCACCAGGGAAGTCCTGTAATCCCTGCTGTAACAGTGATAAATAATAAAAATCCTGTTGCAAACCATAAACTGTTTGGTTTATTCATAACCTGAGCAAAGACATCTCTTGCTAAACTCTTATCAGATGCTGTTGTCCTTGTCATTGTTATGCCGCAGGAAACAGCCATTAAAAGTGAAGGAATTTGGGCTGCCAGTCCGTCACCAATTGTTAACTGGGTAA
>CAYZIV010000147.1:603-4566 GCA_964478475.1 uncultured Gammaproteobacteria bacterium
AGCATCTTCTAAGGACATTCCCATCATTGTCATTCCAACTGCTAAACCGCCTATAATATTAATTACCGTAATTATAATTCCGGCAATAGTATCTCCTTTTACAAATTTCATTGCGCCGTCCAGCGATCCGTATAATGCCGATTCTCTGGAAAGATCTTCTCTTTTCTGAACAGCTTCTTCAGGAGAAATTAATCCCTGGTTAAAATCCGCATCGATGGTCATTTGTTTTCCCGGCATAGCATCCAGTGCAAATCTTGCCCCAACTTCCGCTATTCTCTCAGAACCTTTTGTAATAACAAGAAATTGAACAACTGTAATAATTAGAAATATTACAAAACCTACTATTAAATTTCCGCCTGTCACAAATTCTCCGAAAGTTTCGATAACTTTACCGGCTTCCGCTTTGGTTAAAATAACCCGGGTGGAAGCTATACTTAAAACAAGCCTAAACATTGTTCCGATAAGAATAATAGATGGAAAAGCAGCCAGATCCAGAGGTTTTTGCACATATAATGAAAGCGCTATTAAAACTATTCCTATAGTTATATTGATTGAAATAAACAGGTCAATAAACGGGGTTGGCAGCTCAATAAGCAGTATTATAACCATACCCAGAACAAATGTTCCGAGAATGAGTTCGGTGAAAAATCCTGACTGATTTGATTGAGCTTGTGCCAATCAATTACCTCCTATATGCCTGCTTCTAATGCTTTTTGTAATATTTGAAGTTGTGTGGAAAATCTGGCATCCACTATTCCGTTTTTTGTTTCGACTATACAACTGCCCCAGTCGACTTCTTCATCAGGTGTTACTATTATTTTCGTGCTTTCATTATATGGATATATTTCAGGAAGGGCTTGTCTTACTAATTCAACATCATTAGGATTTGTCCTTACTGTTATCTCTGTTTCATCTTTGCTTAATGAATTTATAACCTCTGATACGATATTTAATATAACACTTTCATCAAGTTGAAGTTCTTTCTTAATAATTTTTTCTGCTGATTTTACTGCAAGAACCGCAATATCAGGTATTGAATTTTGCATAACAGTTTCTTTTGCTTTTAATAATTCATTTATTGCGGAATTTAATTTCTTTATCTCTTGTATAGATAAACTTACACCATATTCAAAACCGTCTTTTGATGATGATTCCTTAATTGCATTAGCTTCTTCCTGAGCTCTTGAAATAAGATTGCGGTCATCAATTCGACGATATCCCCTTCTTCTGTCGCCACGCCTTCTTTCTTCTCTTTCCCTTATTAATGCGTGTGATAAATCAGAAGATTCATTGTTTATTTCAGCATTAGTTTCCGGTGAATTGATCTTTTCATCGGAAGCTTTTCTACCTTTATCAGGATTATTTGACTGGTTTTTCTTTTTAATGATCATTGCGCGCAATTAGGTTTGTTTTTAGATAATTATACAATATTTTGGAAATGTATGGTGAAAGTTCAACTTTTAAAGCATTTGAGCCGTCTTCAAATAGACATGCGCTTAAAAATTTCTGTATTTTAGATCTTTCAAACATTGTAAGGTTTATTATTTCTTCTTCTCCATATTTTGATTGAAGATTTGTAAAAGATTTAATGAGTTCTTTTGAATCAGCTTTTGTGTTCGAGAAAATATTTTTTTTCAAATCCCGGAGGTATTTATTAACTAACTGAGCATCAAGTTTTTGTTCAAGGTTTTCAATCTGTAAAAAAGATTGAAGCTTTTCTTTTTCTGATCCGCCCATTTTTTCCAGAATTTTTTTAACTTTTTGCTCGGGCATCTTTTTGAGAACCATAGCTATAGCTGCGTATTTTAAAGTCTTTTCTTCCTCCTCGGGTGAAGTTTGCTGGTTTTTTCTTATTTCTTCGGATACTTTATCCACATTTGATTGAGAGAGCGCTTCCTTTGCTTTTTCCTGGTCTATAACATTAGATTCTATCAGTTGATTTATACTTTCTTCATAAGCTGTTTTTACGCTGTATTCTATAAAAGCTGTTATCTTTTCTTCTTCAAACTTTTCTATATAAGAATGAAGAGCAGCTTTAAGCGCAGCAAATGCCACTTGTTGAAGAATTTGATCCCAGTGTTGATTGTCTATGCCTCCATTTATTAGATCAATAGCTTTATGAAAAGTCCATTCGCCTATGTATTGGATTATTATTACCGCTTGATCATAGTTGAATTGCTCTTTATATTGTTTTAATAAGTGATCCCCGGTTATAGCAGAAAATTCATATACTTTTTGGGCTATATAGTTTTTTTGTTCCTCGTTAAATTCCGGCGGAACACATTGTATAGCCTGTTGAGCAAGATTTTTTGCAAATTCCTGTGAATTTAAATTTTCTATAGACAATTTATCTGATCTCTCTCCTTTTTTAAAATCTATTATAGAATTTTAAATCCCCCTTAATATTAGCCAGCACTTTCTATCCAACTCTTTAATGTTGTTGCCAGTTCCTCTTCGCTAATGTCTTCTCCAATATTTGAATCTATACTTTCATGTTGCGTTGGTTGTGCAGCAACTGTTTGCTCAGTTGCTGATTGTAATTTGCCTGTCGATAGCTGTTGATACATTTGTTGTTGCGCTTGATGAAGTTCTAATGATCTTTGATTGGTTTCTTCTAATGCTTTTTCGTGTTTTTTTGCAATTTCCATTATAGAATCTATTTCTTTTTTGTGTTTTTGACTGGATTCTTTTGCTCTGCCTGATATGTATATTAATCCAACAAAAAGGCTTCCTCCTAATATTGCTGCAATAGTCCACCATGGGTTTCCTGATTCTTCAGGCTCGGGTAGTTGAACCGGCCTTTCTTCGCCTAATTGAGGACTTATCATATCAGAAAAGGCTATTTGTACATTTTCAGCATTTGCTTTAGGACTTGCTGTTCTTGCAATTAACTCTTTTAATTCTTCTATGCTCGTTCCGGAAGAAATAGATCCTTTGTTTATTGTTACAGCTATTGATATTTCTTCAAGATTTCCCGGTCTTTTTTGTTCTAAAATTCTGGTTTGACCAACTCTGTAATTGTATTCTTCTGCTTGTCTATTGTAGTTTCTGTCTGATTTGGAATCAGGACTGGAAATATCTCCTGAAATGTAAGAACTTACCGCTCCGCCGCGTCTGGTTTTATCTTCTGAACTGTCTCCCAGTTTTTCTGTGAATACCTGTTTCGTGCTAACTGTGGACCCATCAGGAGTATACAGCAATCTGTCCATATCCATGGGGGTTTCCCGTAAATATGTGCTGACGGTTACTACATATTTTCCCTTTCCGATAAGTTTATCAAGCTGGGCCATGATTTTTCTTTTCATATAATCGTCTTTTTCTTCCAAAAGCTTCATCATGTCATCGCTTGCATTCATTATGCTTGCATAGACATTTCCATTTGTGTCGGTGATTGAGATATTTTCCGCTTCTAAGCCCTCTATGCTTCCTAAAAGCAGGTTTTGAACCGACCTTATAATATTTCTGTCTAATTTTGATGAATTGGTAGATACCACAAGTTGTACAGTAGCTGTCTTGGGTTTTTGCATTTTAGTGAAAATTGTATCTTTAGGAATTGCTACAAATACTGAAGCATCCTGTATTCCGGGCATTTGTTTGATAAGCCTGGCTAATTCTCCGTTTACTGCTCTTGCAAGTCTGATCCTCTTGTCTTCCCTTGATGAAGTAAAGTCTCCCTTGTCAAATATTTCGAGGCCAATGTTTTTGTCTATCATTCCGCTTCTGACTATCGTTATAAGCGCTCTGTCTCTTTGTTCTTCGGTAATATTATCTTCTTTTGACAAGATTATCTCTATTTTTGCTCCTTTACCGCCTTGTCTTGCTGTTATTCCTTCCCTGGCAAGCAAAGCTTGTACTTCAAGAGCTGTCCCTGTATTTGATGTCGTTAAAAGAGGAACATCTTGTTTTATTAATTTTGGCTTGGGTGCTTTGACTTCATTTGAATTTTTATTGATCCCGCCCACG
>CAYZIV010000148.1:0-4561 GCA_964478475.1 uncultured Gammaproteobacteria bacterium
CTTCGGATAATCTTAAATTAAATTCTCTTTTATTTAACAGCCCTGTTAAACCATCAGTGGTTGCCATATTATGCAAATAATCAGCTTTGCCCCTGGTAAAAGTCAGCATTTTTGCCAGAAAAACGCCCAGACAGCTCAAGGTGCCAAGAACGGTAATAAAGGAAAGGAATTTTGATATAAACGGAACCTGATTTGCAGGAAGATACATTAAATCAAACCAGCTCTGCATATAAGATGCTGCTATAAATGCGCTGTATAGACTTATTATTATTCCAATAAGATTTGTTTTTTTCTCCAATGCTGATTGAAATACAGGTATTATTCCCAAAAACAGATATTCAATGCTTCCGGAAATAAAAGCTGTTAGCATCAAAAAAAACGAAATTAAAATTATATTAATATTAAAAATATTATTGCAAATTTTCTCTGAATTTAGCGTAGAATTTTCCGTTATTTTTATAATAATTTCGCTGGCAAGGACAAACGCTCCAAGAATTAACCAGTTAAAATACATAAAAAAGTTCATTGTCCCTTTGTCAGTGAAAACGAATAATAAAGTATATGTTAATAAATTTAAAGCAATTACCAGCGATAAAAAACGATTAATTTTAATAGATTGTATAATGCCCGAATAATTATTTTCCTTCGACGACAACTTTTTATTTCCCCTTTTTTAAAAACAATTTAACTGGAACAGATTTATTGCGTAAATAAATTCTATAATATTTTTTTTAATAGAGGAAGGTGCTTAATAAAATTCAAAAATAGTTATAATATTATGTTAGATATTAAATTAATAAAAATACGGGTATTTAGCATATTACTTATTTAAATAAAAAAATTATTATAGCTGGATTTGTTTTTTCGATGTGTATTTATTCTGTAACAAATGTTCATGCAGAAAAAATAAATATCGAAAAATTAAACTTTGAGCTGGGAATGGAAAGCCTGAACCAGAATGAACTGGAAGAAGCCATAAAGTATTTTCATCTGGTGCTGGACAAAAATCCTGAAAATGTAGAGGCTCAATACAATATAGCAATAGCATACAAGAAACTGGGAATGGACGAAGAGTCTTTAAAACATCTTGGGATAACGGTTGATCTTTTAAATGCTCCTCAGGAGGTCGAGCCAGGGATTTATGAAGCTACCCGGTTAAGGCAAAAAAGCCTGAAATCCCCCAATGAATTCAGTGTTTATTCAGAGGTTAAACATAAAGAGAATGAATATATTGACCTTGGGGATATGCATGTCGATTACCGGCAATACGAAGAAGCCATTGAATATTACAATCTGGCCATTCAAATAAATCCTTATAATGACAACACATATTTCAAGGTTTGCAAAAGTTATATAGAGCTGGAGGACTATTTAAAAGCTGAGCCATATATAGAAAAAGCCGTTAATTTCAACCCTGACAATCCGCGCTATAACTATTACAAAGATCTTGTTGCAAAGAAAATTGATTCAACCTACACAGAAGGGATCCGCAAAAGGGAAGAACTTGTATTAAAAAACCTTAATTCAAAGGATATTCCTGAGGATTACGAAAGAGAACTTTACGAAAATCAATGGGATACAGATGAACAATCAATTGAAACAGCATTTAATCAGGAGGAGCAGAAAACAAAAATCAATAAATACTATGATGATCCGGATAAAAAAGAACTTTTATACGAAATTTCAGACGACAGATATGATGATTTTTTCTATCAACAATCACATGAACTAACATACCTGGATTTAGGGGATCTGCATTTTGATAATAGGCAATATCAAACAGCTGTTGAATATTATGAAACAGCATTAGAGCTTAATTATAACAATGATTACACGCATTATAAATTATCCAGGTGTTATACAGAACTTGGAGATTATAAAAAAGCTGATGAATATATACAAAAAGCCATTTCTCTATCAAAGCAAGATAAAAAGTACGTATATTTTAAAAATCGCATAATGGACAGAGCTGAAGGGATAGAAGTTAGTGCTGTAGATGATTTCCATCTATCCGAGAGACAAACTCCTGAATATTACGATTTTTACACAGAAAAAATATCAAAAGAGCCGCCAAAAAGAATTTCTGAAAAAGAAACCTCTTTTATAAAGCGAATGAAAACGAAGATTTCATCAATAGCTATTCCCCGTTTAAACATAAGCAAACTGCCCGGACTTTCAACGGTTCATCAAAAAATAGCAGATCCGCTGGAAGGTAAAGTTGAAAAATTTTCCCAACGAAGAAAACAAAAACAAACACTTACCCAAAAAGAACCACCCGACTTTCATAAACCAACAGATTATAGAGAAACAGAAGAACATCTTTCAAAACAGGAGGACTTTTATCCTCACAAACAAAGGACCATTTCATCTGTTGAAAAGGACTTACATAATAAAGCAGAATTTTACAACAACAAAGGGATAGAATTTTTTAAGCAAGACAACCTGTTGCAAGCCGAGGATTATTTTAAAAAAGCCATTCAGTTAAAACCTATGTATGCTAAAGGATACAATAATTTAGCAAACATAGAATTCAAAAGGGGCAATCTCGAAGAAGCACAGCAATACGCTCTCAAGTCGGTCGAAATAGACTCTAAATTTGTGGAAGGATATTACAATTTATCATTAATCAGCAAAAAACAAAAAGATTTTGAAAATGAAATTTATTATCTTGATAAAGCCATAGAAGCTGATCCCAAGTATTACGAGGCTTATTTTGCAAGAGGTCTGGCACACAATAAAAAAGGAAATTATGAAAAAGCAAAATATGATTTCACTGAAGTGCTAAAACATAGAAACGATCATTTTTTAGCCAGTCAAAACCTTGGAATTATTTATGCAAACCAGCTTAATTTTGATCAAGCTGAAAGACATTTAAATCATGCAATAAAACTGAATAAAGATAATTCTCAAACGCATTTTTACCTGGGATTTGTACGCCAAAGCTCAGGGAAAACAAGCCTGGCTATAGAAAATTTCCTCAAAGCAATAGAGCTCGACCCATCAAATTACAGGGCGTATATTGCGTTAAGCAAAGCATACAACTCTAACTCCCAACCTGAAAGAGCGCTCAATCTTTTAAAACGTGCAGCTGCAAAAAATCCTGATAATGCTGAATTATATAATTATTTAGGGCTTCTTCACCTTAAATTTAACGAATACGAAAAAGCTCAAAAATCTTTTCAAAAAGCTGTTGAAAAGAACCCCAAAAGGGCAATATATCATTATAATTTAAGTCAAAGTTATCTTTGCATGGGAGACAGAAAAGCGTCAAATATTCAATTTCAACGAGCGGTTAATATTATTCCCTCATCCATTCAGGACTATACTGACCTTGCGGAAATTTTCTTTGACAGAGGCATGCAAAGTTACGCAATAAAAGTTTTAAAAGAAGGAATATCCAACCTCGCAAAAAATGATTATTTATTTTTAGTTCTTGCTGATTATTATGAAAAAACCGGCGCAAAAAAAGCGGCTATAAACGTATTAAAAGAATATCTGCAACAAAAACCCGAAACAAATACATTTAGTTTGCTTATACAGAAAAAATTAAACAAGATAGAATTATAAACACACAAACAAATTCAATTAACAGGAATCAATTGAATTTGTTGTTTGGTCTATTAAAAAATAATATTTAAATTAGATTATTAATATTAGATTTAGGAATTATTTCTATAGCAATCAGAGCAATAAACCGGTCTATCACTTTTTGGTTCAAAAGGAACAGTTGTTTCGCAACCACAAGCGCTACAAATTACATCATATTGAGGTCTGTTTTGTCTTCCATAACCGCCGCCTCTATTTCCGCCGCCTCTTTGGCTGTTAGCTTTTCTGTTAGCTCTACAGGCTGGACATCTTTTTGGAGCAGAATATCCTTTTTGAGCGTAAAATTCTTGATCTTCAGAGCTGAATGGAAATGATTCTGAACATTCTACACACTGAACAGTTTTTTCTTCAAAATTTTGGTCGTACATTGTAAGTCTCTCTTTTCTTAAAAATTAATGAACTTTAATACTTGGACAAATTTCAGCGGTTAAATTTTAATAAGTAACAACTTAGGTTTGTATTATAAGTATTATTTATATAAATATTCATACAAATTAACTTTTTCGTCAACTACAGTTTTTATCAAAAGATTAAAAATTAATTAAGTAATGTAACAAAATATGATTTTTTTTATTTTTTCAAGAAGTATATATTTTTTATATACTTGAGTGTGTAAAAAAATATTTATAAATTTGGCAAGATTTTTTAATTTAAAAATCTGGAGATTGATATGGTGCAAAATTTATCCAATTACAATCAACAAATAATGAAATTGCCGCAATTACCTTTACAGACAGGGAAAAAACTAAATTACCTGCCTGAATTACCGACTTTTTCACCGGTTGAATTGCCGCAATTGCCTTTACAAGGATTAAGCAGGCCTAAGCCTCTACCGGAATTACCGTATTATAGCCCGGAGCCTCTTCCTCAACTTCCGTCCTACCCACCGATGCATGTACCTCAAATGCCATGGACACCTCCGGCGCAGCAAGTGCCTCAACAACCGCCCATACAG
>CAYZIV010000149.1:0-4556 GCA_964478475.1 uncultured Gammaproteobacteria bacterium
TTCTAGCCTTTCGGAAATTAACAGAAATTTCCCCAAATTAATTCGTAATTCGGTTTAAATAATTTTATAATTCGTCAGGAGAAGCTATTTTGCCAAGAATTGCGCTGGCTGCTGCTATCGCTGGATTTGACAGGTAAACTTCGCTTTTTGGGTGACCCATTCTTCCGACGAAATTTCTGTTTGTTGTTGCGATAGACCTCTCTCCTTCGGCTAAAATTCCCATATGTCCGCCTAAACAAGGACCGCATGTTGGCGTGCTAACAGCACCACCTGCTTTGATGATTTTTTCCACATAACCGAGCTTCATCGCTTCGAGCAAGATATCCTGAGTTCCCGGCAGGACTATGAGTCTTACATCAGGGTGAACTTGTTTGCCGTCAAGAATTTCTGCTGCTTCTTTAAGGTCGGAAAGCCTGCCGTTTGTGCAGCTGCCTATTACAGCCTGGTCTATTTTGACGTTTCCTACCTGAGATATAGGTTTTGTGTTTTCAGGCAGATGCGGAAACGCTACTGTAGGTTCTATATCCTCAACATTGTATTCAATTACTCTTGCGTATTCAGAGTTTTCGTCGCTTTTGTAAAATTTATACGGTCTTTGGCACCTGTTTTTTACATATTCTTCAGTTATTGAGTCAGGTGGGATTATTCCGTTTTTTCCGCCTGCTTCTATTGCCATATTGCATATAGTGAATCTGCCGTCGATTGGGAGGTTTTCAATCGTTGAGCCTGTTATCTCAAGTGATTTGTAGAGCGCGCCGTCAACTCCTATATCTCCAATAAGATGTAAAACCAAGTCTTTTCCAGACACCCATTTATTTAAATTCCCGTTGAAAATGACTTTTATCGTTTCTGGAACCTTAAACCAGGTTTCCCCGGATGCCATAGCACATGCAAGATCTGTTGACCCTACTCCTGTCGAGAAAGCTCCGATTGCCCCATAAGTGCAGGTATGGCTGTCAGCTCCTATGACAAGATCCCCGGGTCCTACTATTCCTGAATCAGGAAGCAGTGTGTGTTCTATGCCCATTCTGCCCACTTCAAAATAGTTTTTAAGTTTCTGTTCTTTGGCAAACTCTCGCAACAGTTTTGCGTTTTCCGCTGATTTTATGTCTTTATTCGGCGTGAAATGATCCGGCACAAGCACTACCCGCTGAGAATCAAAAACTTTTTGTGCCCCAATTTTTCTGAACTCGTTTATTGCCACAGGTCCGGTTATATCGTTCGCTAGTGTTATATCAACCTTTGCTGTTATTAAATCCCCTGGCTTTACTTCGCTAAGACCCGCATGATCAGCTAAAATCTTTTCTGTTATTGTCATTCCTCTTGTCATTTTCAAGAACCTTTCTTTATATTCAATTTTCTTTTATATACTCAACAAGTGCTTGCATACCCAACAAATAACTTCTGTATCCAAAACCGCTTATTTGCCCTATACAAACAGGAGCAAGCAGTGATTTTTGCCTGAAATCCTCTCTCGAATGAATGTTAGATAAATGAACTTCGACAGTAGGTTTATTAACAGCTAAAACAGCATCTCTTAATCCTACACTCGTGTGTGTGTAAGCTGCCGGGTTAATTAATATCCCGTCAAAATTATTCATTGCTTCTTGAATTTTTTCTATAAGAACACTTTCAGAATTGGATTGGTGGATTTCAATTTCTGCCCCCAGCTCTGACGCTTGATTTTTTAAAAGATTGTTAATTTCTTCAAGCGTAACTGTCCCGTATTTATCAGGCTCTCTTTTTCCCAAAAGATTTAAGTTTGGACCGTGAAGTGCCAATATTTTCATAATAATAACCACCCTAAAATTTTTATGCGAAATTTATTTTTTGATTTTAGCATAATTTATTAATTCGAGTCGCGAATTAATTTCTGGTGAAGTTTCTCAAAATCCCCGCCCGCAACCACCCTTAAGAGGTGGTTAAAGGCGGAGCCTTTAACAATTCCATATAGATTTTGATAAATTCCACCAGATTATTATTGATTTTTATCTAATTCGCGACTCGAATTTATTAAGTAATATTATAAAGAGAGCTCCTAATTTATTTAGGAGCTCTCTTTATGTATTTGAAAATTTTTATTCTTTAGTTTCTTCAGTTTTTTGGGATTCTTTTTCTTTCTTTTCTTCTTGATATTGATACTTTTCATTAAGCCTGTCTATGTTATTTTTTTGGCTTGTTGAGGTTAAAACTTCCTGTTTGCTCATTTGGTTATTCATATAGCTTAATAGTGAATGAAATTCAATAAACAGATCCTTGGACCTTTCTTTATAATTTTTTTCATCAACTTTTTCAATCATTTCATCTATTTTATCTGTTCTTTTTTCAACGTTTGTTTGGAATTTTTCATTTAAGTCTTCTTTTTGTTCTGATTGTTCTATATCTTTTGTGACGAGTTGAACGGAATTTTTAGCAGAATCAAAACCTTCTTTTATTTGTTCAACTGTTTTTTCTTCACCAT
Source organism: uncultured Gammaproteobacteria bacterium (assembly GCA_964478475.1). Lineage (GTDB taxonomy): Bacteria > Cyanobacteriota > Vampirovibrionia > Gastranaerophilales > UBA9971 > CAYZIV01. The sequence continues at coordinate 2,462 of CAYZIV010000149.1, forward strand.
CTACTAATACAACCCGTTCTGCGTGTCTTTGAATTTTTTTTGTTTCTTTTGTTACATTGTTCGGATTTTTTTCCTGAACATTAGGTAATTCATTGATTAAATTAGCAATAGTATTTAGTCCTTTTCCTGTTTGCTCTTTGAACTTTTTTAAATCATTCTGATCAAGTTCTACAATGACTTCTTCTAAGTTTTCCAGTTGTGCTGAAAAAACTTCTTGTTCCCTTTCTTTAACTAAAGGATCGTTTTTTTGGCTTTCGTTATTTGACTTTTCAGTTTTCACTTGATCTTCCTGTTCTGTTTTTGTGAAAAATGCAAATGCTAGCCCAATTACTACTAAAATTACTAATAATGTCAATATTTTTGTGTTGCCTTCTTTCATTGCTTCCTCCGTCCTGTGTTTTTGCAGATATTACTTTAAATAAACTATTGTTGCTAACTCATTATTTTGAACCATTATTAATTTCATTTTTATAAAATTAATAAAATAAATAATGTTTCAAAATTAAAAAAAACTTCATTGACCAACTATCTTATTTTTAAGAATTACGCCTTGTTGTATAGAGTGCTAGTTTCTCTATTTAACCCGGATTTATATTTATTTTTAAACTTTCTTTTTATACAGATAAGGTATTTACCGCTCAAGCCGGTAAATACCTTATCTGTCAGTTTTGAAAACTTTTTATTTTTGATTATTTATTTGATAAGAGTGAATCAAATAATTTCATAAACATGTTCATAAAATTCGACATTATTTCCATTAATGGAGGTTGTGCATTTTGTGGCGGTTGAGGATTAGGGGGTAATCCGCCGCCTTCTTCTCCTACGGCCATTGTTGTTACTCCGTCATTTGTCGGTGGTTGAGCCGGAGGTTGAATGAAAATTGGAAATGTTGGATATGCAGGATATTGAGTTCCGCCTTCTTCACCGACTGCCATTGTTGTCACGTCGTTATTTCCAGGAGGCTTTGGTTGTGGGCATCCGCCACCTTCTTCACCGACAGCCATGGTGGTAGGTTGAGGGTCAGTTGGAGTTGATCCGCCGCCTTCTTCGCCGACAGCCATTGTTGTAGGCTGAGGTTCGCCGCCTTCTTCTCCTACTGCCATCGTTGATGCAGTGTTGGACGGTTGTGAATGGATTGATAAAAAATTAATAAAATAATTGCCAGATACCATAATTGGCACTCCTATATTTTTTAAATTATTTTCATAAAAGTATATTTCATGTATATAAACTGTATATTTTGATCAAAAGTGTTATTAAATTGTAAAAGTCTGTGAATTTTGTTACTATAATTTACAATTATTCTTTGTTTAAATGAAAAAATTTTATGATTTTAATTATTGGATCAGATCAGGAAGAACATTCAAAATATATATATAAACTATTGCAAAATAAAAAAGCGGATGTTTGTTATTTTGATACAAGGGAAATTCCACATAATACGCCTATTTCGTGGATGCCATCCGATGAAAATTTAAATGGTTCAATTAAACTTAAAGATAAAAAAATAAATTTACAGGATATTAAAAGCGTTTATTGGCGATGGAATTATGGAATCGCTGTAAAACCAACAGATAATACTTCTGAAGCTTTTTATCTTTCTCAGATGGTTGAAAGAGAGATTAATTCTACAGTAGATAGTTTATATGAATCACTAAATTGTTTGTGGGTGAATTCACCGTATGCAATTGATTTGCATAAGAAAAAACCGTATCAATTATATCTCATGGCAAAAAATGGCATTAGGATACCTAAAACTTTGGTTACAAATGATAAAGACGAAGCTTTTAATTTTTTTAAAGAAAATAATGAAAACGTGATCTTTAAGCCGGTAAGAGGTGGGGCTCATACAGAAAAGTTAAAAAAAGAACATTTCGATAAAAAATACGCTGATTCATTAAAAAATTCCCCGGTTAAGTTTCAGGAATTAATTGAGGGAGTTGACATAAGAGTATATGTTGTCGGGAATCAGATTTTTGCGGCAGAAATACAGGCTAATTCGCTGGATTTCAGAGATGATCATAATGCGAAAATAGTGCCTGTCGAGCTGCCGGAGTATGTAAAAGAAAACTGTTTAAAGATTATGGAGCTTTTT
>CAYZIV010000150.1:0-1496 GCA_964478475.1 uncultured Gammaproteobacteria bacterium
ATCAGGATCTTTCCCAGAGAGCGGAATAACTAAGTTGGACACGATAACATCTAATAGCGGTGCTATTGCGGTAAAGTGCCATAACAAGAGAAAGCTAAACCGGCTAAAAAAAAGAAGAAACATTCGCAAAACCACGGTTATTCTGACAAGTGTTAGAATTTTTTCTCGATTAGGCTCATATGTGCTACTTATATGGCCTTTTATAAAGCTTATAAACCTGCCTGTGTGGCCATTTGGATGAAAATATTTTTATTTCTTACCCTAACAAATATCTTGAAATAGAAGGACATCAAATCGTTTCTAAAAAACAAGTTATGAATAAATTACAAGAGATTACACTTCCTGATAAGCCTTTATATCTAATAGATACAAAAATCATAGAAAACAAACTTGAAGAAATGTCTGCCGTTAAGAAAGTTTATGTCAGAAGATATTGGCTACCAGCCAGGTTAAGATTAGTTATTGATGAGAGAACACCTGTTATCTCAATCGCGCCAAATAATAAAGTTGATCCAATAGCTGTATTCACTTTGGACGGTAATTCAGTGGCAATTTTAGAGCGAGAATTTCTTCCTCTTCCTGAATATCTGGAAACATATAGAATTTTAACATATGACGATTATAAACACTGGAAATCAGCTCAAATCCCATATATACAAAAAATAGCCATTTATCTTGAAAATGCCACATTTGATAAACTTATTTATCTCGACATAAGAAATCCTGATGATGTTTACGCGCAAATGAAAAATATCAGACTCAGAATCGGAGCTTTAAGGGGCAATGAAATTTTCGAGAGGATACAACGTGTTGCTTCAGTTATTCCGGAAGCATCCAAGATTAAAGACAATATAAACTATATAGATTTAAGATGGAATAACGTATCCATAAAGCTCAAAAACAAGAATTAATTACTTCCCGACAATACCTGTGATAGGAGAAGACGCGCTCGCATAAGCTTTGATTGGAATTCTGCCTGATTCATAAGCTTTTCTGCCGGCTTCAACACCAAGCTTAAAGGATTCTGCCATCATAACAGGATTTTTCGCTTCAGCGATGGCAGTATTAACCAGTACACAATCGGCTCCCATTTCCATTGCATCAGCAGCTTCGGATGGAACGCCAAGCCCTGCATCTACTACTACAGGAACATTTGATTGTTCAATAATAATTTTAATATTATCTCTGTTTTGAATTCCTTTTCCTGATCCAATGGGTGAAGCAAGGGGCATAACGGTTGCGCATCCGACTTCTTCGAGATGTTTTGCAAGAATTGGATCTGCATTTATATATGGTAAAACGACAAAACCCTCATCAACTAACTTTTTTGCCGCTTCAAGAGTTGCTATTGGGTCAGGCAAAAGATATTTAGGATCCGGAATAACTTCTAGTTTAACCCAGTTATTAATGCCCATAGCTCTGCCAAGATTTGCAACTCTAATTGCTTCGTCAACAGTTTGACACCCTGCTGTATTTGGAAGAATCCAAAATTTATC
>CAYZIV010000150.1:1596-4549 GCA_964478475.1 uncultured Gammaproteobacteria bacterium
AAATTTTATATAATAATTATGTTAAATAATTTAATTTAGTTATAAAAATGACCCAAAAACAAATATTAATAGCTCCTTCAATTTTATCAGCAAACTTTGTCGACCTTAAAAATGAAATTAACAAGGTGGAAGACGCAGGCGCAGATTGGTTACACATTGATGTTATGGACGGAAGGTTTGTTCCTAACATAACAATAGGAATTCCTGTTGTTGAATCTATAAAAAAAACAACAAAATTACCATTAGATGTACATTTAATGATAGTAGAGCCCATAAAATATATAAAAGGTTTTGCTGAAGCAGGAGCTGATATTATAACAGTTCATATTGAAGCTTGTGACAACAATATTAAAGAAACTTTAGATGAAATCAAAAAATATAATATCAAATCCGGAATATCAATAAAACCTAACACTCCCGTGAAAAAATTAGAAAATCTGATTGATGAAATTGATCTTATATTAATAATGACCGTAGAACCCGGTTTTGGCGGACAAAAATTTATATATCCCTGTTTAGAAAAAATAAAGGAAATTCAAAAAATTGCCCAAAAAAGAAATCCAAACCTTCATATAGAAATAGATGGAGGAATAAATTCTGAAACAGCAAAGTTATGCATTGAATCAGGCGCAGATGTTTTAGTGGCAGGATCGTATATTTACAAATCAAATAATATCAAAGCGGCTATCAATTCTCTAAAAACTTTATAATTTATCTCGAATTTTTAATTAAGAAAATCAAGAACCTTCTAAAAATTCTGCTATAACAGCATTACACGCATATCAAAATAATAGTATACTTAGTCATAGTAATCTGGATAAATATAATTTTTAATTCTTTATTTATGATTATCTTGTTTAAATAATTATTGCGAATTATCTTGAAAAAAATTTTTTTCAAAATTATAGATGATATTAAAAAACTTGATTTTCCCGGAATGGCAGCTGAAATGTCATTTAGACTCATATTTGCATTGTTTCCTTTTTTAATTTTTTTAATCTCAATTTTTGGTTTGTTTGGTTCAGTTGAACTTATAAATGAAATTATAAAAACACTAATTTTAATTATTCCTGCTGAAATAGTGAATATTATAGAAATTGCTCTTAATAAAGCAATTGAATCTTCAACGACCAGCCTATTAACATTAGGTTTTATACTTGCATTATGGAGCGCATCGAATGCAGCAAATATAATATTAAAATCTATTAATAAGACATATAAAATCGAAGAAACGAGACCTTTTTGGAAAATACGACTCATTTCCATAGCTATTGTATTTGTATCAACTATAGTAATTTTTATTTCTATGAACTTGATTATAATTGGCGAAATTATTTTAAACTTTTTACAAACTTTTATTGAAATCCCTGAAAAAACGCAAAATTATATTTTATTTTTCAGGTGGCCTGTAAGTTTTGTGCTTTTATTTTTAATAAGTTTTTTTATTTATTATATAACACCAAATATTAAAAATCGCTTTAAAATCAAATCGCTAAGCATAATATACGGATCATTATTTTTTTGTGTTTCTTGGCTGCTTGGCTCCTGGGCATTTAGCATATACGTAGAAAATTTTGGTCGATATAATGAAACATATGGAATCCTTGGTGGCTTTATTATATTATTAACCTGGCTGTATTTTTCTTCACTTATTATTTTAATAGGCGGATTAATTAATTCGATTTGTTATGAGAAAATAAAAAACAGTAATTATTAATTAAAAACTTATAAAAAAACAGGAAAATGTCATTGAATCAAGACAAAATTCAAGCAAATAATTATGAAATTCAAAATACATATATGGGAAAAATACCATATAATTCAGATCTTTTAGAGCAAATTAACAATTTTTGCATTGAAAATAAAATACAATGCGGAAATGTCAATGTAATAGGCGCAGTCCAAAAAGCTGAGATTGGATATTATTCTCAAGATAAACAAGAATATGAAATTATAAAAGATGAAGCCCTGACAAAAGGTCTGGAAATTGTTTCCTGCACAGGAAATATTTCTCTTAAAAATTCAATACCATTTGCTCATCTTCATATTGTCTTATCAAACTCTAAAGGCAGCACTTATGGCGGTCATCTAATGCCGGGAACTATAATATATGCAGGCGAATTTATAATTCATAAATTTAAGGGAAATGAATTAAAACGAGCTTTTGATGAAAAAACCAAGCTTCCTCTCTGGGAAATGGAGAAATAATCAAATGAAAGATCTTGCCAAACAGTATTATAAAAAAAGAAAAAAACAAAATATTAAAATTACCGGTCTTAACATTGATAAAGCAGAATATCAGGAAATAGTAACATCAAATTCAAATTTTCCTGATAAATTAAATAACTCGAGTCGCGAATTAGATAAAAAGCAATAATAGCCTAGAGAAATTTCTCAAAACTCCCTACCACTGCCACCCTTAAGAGATGGTTAAAGGCGGAGCCTTTAATAATTCCATATAGATTTTGAGAAAGCGAAGCGGGAGTAAATAAAATGAAATGATGAATTTTATTTTATTTACTCATTCCTGAAATTCCGCTAAAAATTAATTTGCGACTTAGGTTATTTAATCTTAAAAATAGAAAGTTAAAAGACCAACAGAATATATAAATCAATTAACTCTTTTAAATTTCTCATAATCAAATTTAATTTGATTATTATTTATATTTTGTTTTTCAAACTTGTTATTAAATTTAGCTGTTTCTTTTTCTTCTAATTTTTTAGCTTTATTATCTTTAAATAAATTATGAACTCTATTAATTCCTTCTGATATTGGCGTACTTAAAACAGGTCCTATATACCGAAGCGCAAGTGTAAAAGCAAGTAAAGGAACAGCTATATTCAAACCGTTTTTTAGCATTTTTTTCTCGGGATGAGTTTCAATAACTTTATTTGCATTTTTCATTAAAGGTTTTAAGCCTTTATTTAGAAGATAACCGCCACTGACGCCTAT
>CAYZIV010000151.1:0-4537 GCA_964478475.1 uncultured Gammaproteobacteria bacterium
AACGGGAATTAAATCCTAATTATGTAGCGCAGATAATAAAAACAGGAAGTGAAAAAGCCAGAGAGCAGGTTTGTGCAACCTTAAAAAGCGTTAGATCAATTATGAATATGTATTAGATCTTAATTGTTGAAGCTTTTCAAAAGCTTTACCTGATTCAATAACTTCTGCTGCAAGCTTTATCCCTTCTTTTAAAGACAAAACTCGGCTCCCGACATAAAGCAGAGCCGCTGAATTTAGTAAAAGTATTTCAAGTTTTGCTCCTTTTAAATTACCGGTGAAGATATTTTCAATTATTTCTGCGTTATGTGTAGGGTCTCCACCTTGAATTTCTTCAATAGAAGCTCTTTTTAGCCCGAATTCTTCCGGGGTGATTTCATAATTTGTAATTTCACCGTTATTTAGCTCGTATATCAATGTTTTTGAGCATATGCTGATTTCATCCATTATAGGATCAACTCCGCATAATACTAATGCTTTATTGCAGCCAAGATTTTTTAGTGCCTGAGTCATTCTGGGAAGAATCTTTTGGTCAGATACTCCTATAACTTGACCTGTAGGGCTTGTCGGGTTGGTAAGCGGTCCGAGAAAATTAAATATTGTCCTAATCCCGAGCTCTTTTCTCACTTGGTTCACATAAAGCGTGCTGTTATGAAAATATGGGGCGTGGATAAAAGCTATAGAGTTTTTTCTTAAGCTATGTTCTGCCTCTCCAGCCTGTTTTAAAAGTGGAATGCCAAGAGATTCCAATACATTGCTGCTTCCGCATTTACTTGTAAATCCGAAATTAGAGTGTTTTGCAACATTTAATCCGGATGCAGCCGCTATTATCGCCGATGCTGTAGAAATATTAAATGTGCCCGTTGAATCTCCGCCTGTTCCGCAAGAATCAACAATTGTTTCAAACCCATCAGTTTTAATTTTTAGCGACTTTTCCCTCATTCCCCTGGCTAAACCGGTTATTTCTTCAGCTGTTTCTTTTTTGGCGCTTATTGCTGCAATAAAAGCAGCTATTTGAAACGAATTAGCTTCACCTGTGCTTAAATAGTGCATTAAATCACTGGCTTCAGTTTCACTTAAATTTTCTCTTTTGGTTATTTTATTCAGCGCATTAATTAACATACTTGCCTTTATAATGTTTTGTTTAGCTCAAATTCGCTTTTTGACTTGATTAAAAGGTCTGTAATTTCCCTTACTGCTCCTTTGCCGCCTTCTTTTGAGGAAATAAAATGGCAAATATTTTTTACTTCTTCTACTGCATCATTTGGGCAAAAAGCAAGTCCTACACGCTCAAGTACACATAAATCCGGTAAATCATCGCCAATATATGCAATTTCTGATAATTCAAGCTTATATTTTTCCATTAATAATTTAATAATTTCAAATTTGTTTTTTGCTCCCTGGTGAACTTCCGTTATGTCAAGCTCTTTAGCTCGTTTGGAAACTATAGCGGTTTCTCGTGCTGTTATAATAGCCGTGATGAAGTTATTTTTAGTTAAAAGATTTATGCCCTGACCGTCTTTAGCATTAAAAATTTTGATTTCTTCACCGCTTGCGGTATAAATTATTTCTCCATTAGTCAAAACTCCGTCTACATCCATTGCAAAAAGTTTTATACGGGATAATTTATTCTCAAGGTTGTCAATATGTTGATTTTGTATCATTAAATTAAGCCACTCCTGCTTTTAAAAGTTCATGGATATGAATTAAACCTTCTGGAGTACCGTCTTCTGACAGTACAGCCAACGATGTAATTGAGTGTTTTTCCATAATCTGTAGTGCCTTTGCGGCTAAATCGTCTTTTGTGACTGTTTTGGGTTTTTTGGTCATAATTTCGCTTAATATTAAGTTTGCTATATTATCATATTTTTGCACAGTTCTTCTTATGTCGCCATCGGTCAAAATCCCTTCCAGTTTGTTATTGTCATCAACAACCAGTGCAAGACCCAGTCCCTTACCTGAAATAATACTTATTGCTTCTTTAAAGCTGCAATCCGGTTTGATTAATGGGAGTTTGTTCCCTTGAATCATCAGATCTTCTACTTTCCAGAAAAGTTTTTTGCCGAGTGAGCCCGAAGGATGAAACGCTAAAAAGTCTTCCGCTGAAAAATTCCGCTTTTTTAAAAGACTAATTGCAAGAGCGTCACCCATAGCTAATGTAGCTGTTGTGCTTGCTGTAGGGGCAAGATTCAATGGACATGCTTCTTTCTCAACCGAGATATCCAATGTTATATCGCTTTTTTGACCCAGTGTAGAGGTTAATTTTCCAGTCATAGCAATCATTTTTACGTCAAGTCTTTTTATAAGCGGGAGAAGTTGAAGCAGTTCGGTAGTTTCACCACTGTTTGAAATGGCTAGAACGACATCTTCTTTGGTTAAAACACCGGAGTCACCGTGTGTGCTCTCTGCAGGATGTAAAAAATATGAAGGAGTTCCTGTGCTGGAGAAAGTAGCAGAGATTTTTTTGCCTATAATTCCGGATTTTCCCATTCCGGTTACTATTACTCTGCCTTTGCAGTTATAGAGTAGATTTATTGCTTCTTCAAAAGATTTATCAAGTCTTTCAATTAACATCTTTATAGAATATGCTTCTGTTTCAAGCACTTTTGCCGCTGTTTTTAGAATATCTTCAGCAACTGATATTTTTGTATTCATTTTTTCTCCCGAATAAATATCATTAATAAGAATAACACATAAGATATTATATCAACCTAACTTGATTAAGCGGTATTTTTAACGAAGGTATAGCATAAATGAATAAAAAACTTAACAATTTATAATAAATAATCATAAAATAATGTAAATATAATAAAATAAAGTTAAAACATAATTAATGAGGTGTTTTACATGGAATATACGCAGGCAAAACAGGGAAGAATTTTTGCTGTTAAGTTTGAAAAAGAAGAAGATATTTTATTTGAATTAAAGGAATTAATTAGAAAAGAAAATATAAAATCAGGAATTGTGTATTTAATAGGCGCATTAACTGATACAGAGGCAGTTGTTGGTCCTAAGAAAAAAGAATATCCGCCCAATCCGGTACATTGGAAATTTTCAGATGTCAGGGAAATTCTTGGCATAGGGATATTTGCTTATGAAAATGATGAGCCAAAAATTCATCTTCATGCCGGAATGGGGAATAAAAAAGAAGTTAAAATCGGATGTCTTCGTGGTGAAAACCAGGTTTATTTAACTGTTGAAGGCATTATACACGAATTTATTGATACAAATATCACAAGAAAGCTGGATGAGCGTTATAATGCAAGTTTATTGCATTTCGAGTAAATCTATTTATCCAGTTCTTGTTTAAATAATTGGTTTACAAGTGCCGGATTAGCTTGTCCTTTTGTTTCTTTCATAACCTGGCCGACTAAAAATCCTATAATCTGGGTTTTTCCGGATTTATATTTTTCGGTTTCCGCGGGATGTTTTTCAATAATTTTTCTAACAATATCTAAAATTTGTCCTTCATCTGTAAGGACGGTAAGTCCTTGTTCCTCAACGAGTTTGCTTGCAGATCCTCCTTTTTGCAGAAGCGTAACGACTAATTTTTTTGCAATATTATTAGTTATTGTCCCATCTTCAATCATATTTACCATTTCGGCGAGATTGTCAGGTGTAAGTTTTGTGTTTTCTATTGATAATCTGTTTTCTTTAAGATAGGCTGCGATATCACCCATAAGCCAATTTGCGGCAGTTTTTGGATTTTTTGTTAATTCGATTGTTCGGTCAAAGAATTTCGCAGTTTCGATTGAATCAACAATCACCCGGGCATCATATTCAGAAAGTCCCAGTTTTTGTTTATATCTAAGTCGTTTTTCTTCCGGAAGTTCAGGCAGCGATTTTCTTAGGTCGTGAATCCAATCAGCGTCAATTTCAAGAATGGGAAGATCAGGTTCGGGGAAGTATCTATAGTCGTGAGATTCTTCTTTTGTCCGCATCGAGAGGGTTATGCCCTTTTCGTCATTCCAGAGGCGAGTTTCCTGAATAATTTTCTCTCCGTCTTCTATTGCGTCTGCTTGTCTGGTAACTTCATATTCAAGGGCTTTTTGGAGAGCTTTAAAGCTGTTAAGGTTTTTAATTTCAACTTTTACTCCCATTTCTTTTTGCCCAACAGGTCTTATGCTAACGTTTGCATCGCATCGAAGGCTTCCTTCTTCAAGGTTGCCGTCGCATACGCCGATATATCTTACAATGTTTCTAAGTTCTTCAACATAAAGCCGGGCTTCTTCCGGGGAGGTTATGTCGGGTTCGCTTACAATTTCAAGAAGCGGAACACCGGTTCTGTTATAGTCAACAAGACTGTATGAAGCCCCTGATATTCCTGCAGAGCCTGCATGAACAAGTTTTCCTGCATCTTCTTCCATATGGATTCTATTTATTCGTATTTTTTTATCGATGATTATCAAGTGTCCATTTTTGCAAATAGGCATATCCAGTTGTGAAACCTGAATATTTTTAGGTAAATCGGGATAAAAATAATGTTTTCTATCAAATTTTGAATGTTTTGATATTTCGCAATTTAATGCCAGTCCTGTTA
>CAYZIV010000152.1:0-4535 GCA_964478475.1 uncultured Gammaproteobacteria bacterium
GACAAATACATTGATCTTATATATCCGGATGATCCCAGTTCCGAGGTTTTAAAGGACGGGGATGTCATTGAAGGTAGAATGGGAATTTTTGAAAGACTTGAAACAGTCGCTGAAGAAAGTTTACGCGAAGGAGATGTGGCAAGTTCCCTGGAAAAAGGACAACGAGCTTTGGAAAATGCTGAAGTGATTACCCAAAACCTTATACAAATTACAGAAAAAATAGACAACTTTTTAGTAAAAAATGAAGAAATAATCAATAAAATAGTCAGCGATGTAAGTATTACAACAGAAGATGCCAGTTTAATGGCTAAAGCGGGAAGAGTTTTTACGGAAGAAAATTTGCCTGAAATAACTAAAAGAGTTGATGTCGTAACGGAGGGAATTGAATCCATGTTTGCTGAAGTTGATGATGATACAGGAGATGTCGTGTTTAGAGAAGAATTAATCACTGCTCCCGCTAGTATTAAAAATCTTATAGACAATGCTGATGCAACTATTAAAAATCTTAATTGTAGAGTTTCAGTTGTTCTGGATGACGCAAACAGGACTATAAACAGATATGATTGTGTTGGAGTAGGTCTAAGCGATCTTATGAGCAAAAGGTTTTTGGTTCCAAAATTAATTTTTGGCAAACCCGGTGAAGCTTTTGAAAATTGCACAACTCCTTGTCCTCCGGGCTATAAACCAACATATTGTCCCGGTGGAATTCAATTTTATCAAACACAGCCTTTTATAAAACGTCCTGTGCTAAAATAATTTTAACAACAGTTTAAAAAACAATTGAATATGTTTGATATCTATTATGTAGCAGTGATTTTTGTTAGTCTTATGGCGGCTTTTTTCTCCGGATTGCTTGGTATTGGGGGAGGAATTGTTATATTCCCTTCATTCCTATATATTTTACCACTTCTTGGGTTTGAAGTCCTTTCTGTTGCTTATATTACAGGAGTATCAGCCACACAATCCCTGGCCGGGATATTTTTTTCTTTTTTAAATCATAGAAAAAGTGAATATATTGACTTTAACATAGTTAAATCAGTTTTACCTGCAGGAATCACCGGGGGAATAATCGGGTCTGTGTCCGCAAAATTCATTCCTGAACAGATCCTCCTTGTTCTTTATCTTGTGATATTAGTTATGAGTTTGGTTTTAATTTTTATACCTAAAGAAGATTATTCACAAAAAAATAATCAGAATATAAACGTTAAATCTCAAAATTTGGAGTTGAAAAATTTCTTGATTTTTTTTGGAGCCGCTTTGTCAGGTTCTCTGGGGTTTGCCGGCGCTGTTACTTTTATTCCTGTTTTTATTTATTTTTACAGGTTGCCTGTAAAAACTGCTATAAATACTACTATCTCTGTCGTTTTAATAATTACTTCTTTCATTTTTATCGGAAAAGTTGTTGTAGGATTGGTTGAATTTGATTTAATACTCTTTATTCTAATTGGAGCTATTGTTGGCGCTTTTTTAGGGTCAAAACTGCATGAAATTCTTTCCCCTTTGTTTTTACGCAATACTTTAGTTGTTTTGGTTGTATTAACCGGAATTAGAGTTTTAATCACTATTTTACAGCAGTAAAAAACTTGGCAATTTTTTAAACTTGATTGTTTTTATATAAATACAAGAGGTAAGTTTTTTACATTTATAGAGGTCGGGTTAATGGATAATTATTATGGATTTCTTGCTTTATTAAGCGGTTTGAATTATTTACGCTCACTTTGTAATTTTAATTCCAATTCGTGTTTTTTAAATGAACCTCAGTTAAATTACCAGCAGGAAAATTTTAATTTTTTTAATGATTTGGGATTTTCTAACTTTAAAAAAAATAATGAAACGAATTCTTTTTCTATAGGAGATATGCTTGCAGATACTGCTGAAAAAACAGCAAAAAATTTAAATAAATCGGGTAAATGTTATCAAGGGGTGAAACTTGCTTTATTAAAAACAGGTCTTACTGAAAAATATAATTATGAAATATACGGCAATTCAGCATATATGGCAGCTGATCAATTAGCTTCACACTCTTCTTTTGCAGAAGTTAAAAAAACAAAAGAACAATTGAAAACTTTGCCAAAAGGAGCAATTGTGGTCTGGGGAAAAACAAATGAAAGCCCTCATGGCCATATTTCCATTTCTTTGGGTAACGGCAAAGAAGCCAGCGATAAAGTCCGAGATCAAATAGTAAATTTAAGAGGGCATGAAAATTTCAGGGTGTTTATGCCTGTTAATAAATTGGTCGCTTGATAAGGCGTTATTTCCATAAATTTTTTATTTCAGCTAAAATTTTGTCTATTTTTAATACAATATCTTTTTTGTTTCGTAAAAGTTGGATGTTTAAGTATTTAACAGAAAATAAATTGTTTTGAAACTGGGTTTGAAGATCAATAAATTCTCTATAAATAAACTTATGCACAAAACCCTTATTTTCAGCAAAACAAATACTTAAAGCCCCAAGATTAATAAAACTTTCAGGAATTTTGTTACTGTTTATATTTTTGCGAAGAGTTTTTAAATTTTGATTAATTTTTTCATAAATTTGGGAAACTTTTCTTTGCTTATCAATTAAATCATAATTAAAATATTTTTTGACGGAATTGTATCCATTTTGAATTAGTTCTTGTTTTTGTTCGTTGGAAATGCCAAAATCCAGAATTTTAATTTTGCCGGTATCTATTTTTATTATTTCAAACTGATCATTTTTTCCGAAATCCTGACATAAAAGATCTGAAGCTATACTGTAATTTGTGTCAATTATTGCATTAAAATAATCAAGAACATTGTCTATTGTCCGGGGTTTTTCCGAGCTTTCAAGCCGAAATTCCAGTATTTTTAAATTAGTGTAAGAGAGCATGTCGCTCTCAACTTTCCACAGAGGAAAATTACTGATAACATCACCGTCAACAAGACATCTGTCATGTTCCCATACGGGTTTGAAAAATCCGGGAACGCTGATTGAGGCTCTTACCGCATGGGCTACTTCTACGTCCGGGGTTTTGACCTTGTTGTATTCTTTAAATTTGGTATAACTAACATCCGAGGCTATAACTAAAAGCTCTTTGTCCAGATCCTTAAACGTAACAGGTGGAAAACTTTCATTCCAGCCTTCACCGTGAAACTTTTTCCCGATTTTTTCTCTAAGCCAGTAATAAACACCATCTCCTTTGAAAAAACCAAAATCTTTTCCCATTGGGATATATAAATCCGTAAAACTTTGATAACTGACTTCATTTATGAGGTCTTTTATTTCATCACAACTATATCCTACGGTGTATAATGATGAAAAAATTGCTCCTGCTGAAGAACCGGCCATTCCTGAAATTTTAATATCCATTTCCTGAAGAGCTTTTATCGCACCTATATATGCTGTTCCTCTGACCCCACCGCCTGCCAGGATACAAAAACAATCTTTTATCATATTTTTCCTTATTCGGGAAGTTTGTTATATTATCAATTATATATAATAATATCTTTCAAAGAATTTATAAAACATCTAAAGAAAGTAAATGTGTAAATGGGTATTTCCGTTGTAATTCATACGTACAATTCAGAAAAATATCTTGAAAAATGCCTTAAATCAGTGAGTTCCTGTGAAGAAATTATTGTCTGTGATATGTATTCAACAGATATGACGATAGAAATTGCTAAAAGGTATGGGGCTAAGGTTATTTATCACAAAAATGTCGGGTTTGCCGATCCCGCAAGAAATTATGCTCTTAGTTACGCTTCGCAAAATTGGATATTGGTATTAGATTCCGATGAAGAAGCTCCCCCGGCCCTTCTTAAGCATTTAAGAAAACTTATGAATGATCTTCCCGCTCATGAAAACGGGGTTTTTATTCCCAGAAAAAACCTTCATCTCGGTGAAGTTCTTTGGTTTACGTATCCTAATCAAATACTTAGATTTTTTAAAAAAGATACGGTTTCTTTTAGTGAAAAAGTGCACTGCACCCCCACTATTAAAAAAGGGGGCGCTCATCATATCAGCAAAAAAAGAAAAGACCTGGCTATTATTCATCATAATTATGATTCTATAGAATCTTTTATTTCAAGAATGAACACATACACAACCCTTGAACTGGAAAAATTTGAGGAAAGGGGCATAAAATTTTCAGCCTCGCTTTTCTTTGTCAGGCCGACTTCTGAGTTTTTGAAACGATATTTGCTTAAAGGCGGGTTTAAACAAGGATGGTACGGGTTTATTTTTTCCTTATTATACGCTTTTTATAAACTTGTAGCAGCTATAAAACTCTGGGCTAAAGAATTTAAGTCAAAACAAACTTCTGTAAAACAAGTAGACAATCAAATAGAGATGCAAAAAAAATTATAATGCAAAATATCAAAATATCCGTCATAACAGTTTGTAAAAACTCTCAAGAATCAATAGAAAATACTATCCAAAGTGTTTTAAATCAAACATATAAAAATGTTGAGTTTATTGTAATTGACGGTGTTTCAACCGATAAAACTCTTGATATAATTACAAAATATCAAGATAAAATAACTAAAATAATTAGTGAACCCGATAATGGCATTTA
>CAYZIV010000153.1:0-4529 GCA_964478475.1 uncultured Gammaproteobacteria bacterium
GAAAATCCTGAATCTAAGCATGATTTCGGCGGCAGCATTATTCCGTCAATGCTCGAGACATCGAATGTTTATGTATATGATTTCAGCAGAAACTTTATAAAAGGCATGACTGAATCTGAAATTGGCTACTGGAAAGATGTTGGCTCCGTAGATGCATACTGGCAAGCAAATATGGATCTATTAAACCCGCTTCCTGATTTTGATTTATATAACCAGGATTGGCCTATCAGAACCGAAAATCACAGTCTCCCGCCGGCAAAATTTATCTGGAGAGAATCAGAACGTGTCGGTATGGCAACAAATTCCATGGTTTCTGAAGGCTGCGTAATCAGTGGTGGACAAATTGACAGATGCGTCCTCTCTTTTGAAGTAAGGATAAACAGTTTTTCACAGGTCGAAGAGTCCATTCTTTTTGAAAACGTAAACATAGGAAGGTATGCTAAAATAAGGAAAGCAATAATTGATAAAGGCGTATTTATTCCTCCTTATACAGAAATAGGTTATAATAAGGAAGAAGACGAGGCCAGGGGTTTCCATGTTAGCGAATCCGGAATCACAGTGGTTCCTAAAGGAGCAACTTTATAGTGTTTAAAAAAAATAATTTTTTTATAACTGTATTAATTAGTTTATTAACTATTTTAGTTTTTATGCTTTTCGAAAACAGCTCAAATGCAGTTCCTCCCAAGAAAAATCTTTTGCCTTCCGATTATCATACGGGTGTTAATTGGAAAGATGCACAATTGAAAAACAAGCCAATAGCCTTGTTATTTTATGTGAACTGGTGCAATGCATGCAGAAAATTCGCTCCGATCTTTGACAACTATGGAAAAGAATATAAATCAAAATATAATTTCGTTATTGTTCAAGCTGACAAAAAACAAAATTATGAATTAGCTAAACAATATAAAATTCGAAGCTATCCCAGTGTTTATCTTATCGACAAAACAAAAAATAAAGAAATTTATTTGCCTTTTAAAATATATTTTAATGAAGATGAATTTAAACAGGAACTGGATTCTTTTTTAAATTCCGATGAATTGCCAACAGAATAAGAATCTGTAAATTAACAAAACTTTCCGACATATTAGTTATGAGATACTAAAATACAGATAAAATTTATGCTCAACTGAGGCAAAATGAAAAGTTTATTTGACAAATCAAACTTAAAAAAATTAAATTTCAAAAATAGATTTATCCGCTCAGCAATGCACGAAGGTTTAGCAGGAAGCGAAGGAGAAATTTCTCCTGAGTTGCTAAAAATTTATGAAAATATCGCCAAAGGCGGAATATCCACTATTATCACAGGATTTGCATACACTATAGAAGGAGAAAACCCAACTCACAGAATGCTCGCTGCTTATGACGATAAATTTATTGACGGATTTAGACAACTTACAGATGTTGTGCATAAACACGGGGCAAACATTGTTTTACAACTGGCATCAGGAGGAACTCAGGCTAAATTAAGATACAGAAAAATAAAAAGATACGGCCCTTCAGCTGTTGAACATAAATGCACATAAATAACCCCGATAGAAATGACGGCATCCGACATAAAAGAACTAGTCGAAGCCTTTGGTGAGGCAGCTTTAAGGGAAAAAACAGGCGGTTTTGACTGGGTGCAAATCCATGCCGCACATGGATATTTGTTAAGTCAGTTTCTAACGCCATATTATAACCGCAGACAAGACCAATACGGCGGTTCTATAGAAAATAGAGCAAGAATCATCTTTGAAACCGCTGAAAATATGAAACAAAAAACAGGCGATTTTCCGATCCTCATTAAAATAAACTGTTCTGATTTTATGGAAGATAAAGGACTATCTTTTGATGAATGCCGTTTTGTGTGCAAGAAACTTGATGAAATAGGGATAAATCTCATCGAAATAAGCGGAAACGTTGGTTTTAACGAAAATCCGCCAGAGCTAATTCGCCCTAATATAAATAAAGACAAAGAAAAACAGTGTTATTTTTCTAAATATGCCCGTATCATAGCGGATGAGATTGATACACCTGTGGCTGTTGTTGGAGGAAACAGAAATTTTGATATGATGAGCGAAATTCTAAACAGCTCTAAAATCGAGTATTTTTCTCTCGCCAGAACAATTTTATGCGAAGCGGACCTTATAAATAAATGGTCAGAAAACCCCGGATACAACCCTAAGTGCATTTCCTGCAATAAATGTTGGTCACTTAAACACGGGAATATCTGCATTTTTAACCGCGAATAATAAAAAACTCCATTTATAAAATGGAGTAAGGGGAGTTTGAGTGTTAAGGAGTTGTTTGTTTTTAAGATGACTTAAATCAAATTTTGTTCCCTTAATAATTTTGCTCAAAATTATTTGATCCAAATCGCAAATTCATTAAAAATCAAATATATCCTGATGAAAACTTTCAAAAAACACACCCACATTTACCCAAGTGGAATGTTAAAAATTTTGAGTTTAATGAATTTATATAGATTTTGAAAATCTTCAAAAAAAAATAATTAGCAATTGAGATTATTTATTTATTAAATATCAACTTTTGTAAATAATTATTAAAAGAATCGGGCGGAAAATGTCAACTTTTTGTTTTAGTTTCGTTAAATATATTGAATGATGAATACATGAAATAATTTGCCGCAAAAACATATTATGAAAGGGGAAAATATGGATCAAATAAACTTACAACTTTCGCAATACAGCCAGCAAATAAAGCGTAAGGCAAACGCTAGCAATAATGCTGCAACTACTATCGGAGCTGCTGCACTTGCCGGAGGAGCAATAGGCGCTAATAAAATAGCCAAAAATCCTGCTGTAAAAAATGCCGGAAATAATATTGCAGCGAAAATTTCTGAAGCAGCTGCAAAAATCAAGCCCCAAGAAGGAAGTAACCTCGATAAAGCGGTTAAAACAGCCACAAAAAAAGCCAGCGAAATATCTGCTAAAATCACCGCCAAGGCAGATAAACTGGGAGTCACATCAGCGGCAAAATCTATAGCTGAAAAAGCGCGCACAGGCTCTGCAAAACTTAATAATGCCGGCCAAAAAGTTGCTAAATATATCAAGGGAATGAATCCAAAAGTAAAAGCCGCAACGACAATTTTAGGCGTTTTACTCGCAGCTAATCACGTAAAAAGATCCGGACAAATAGATGGAGCGTATAAAGCTTTGGACATCATGTCCAAATAAACCAAACACCGATAACGTAGCTAGGTATCATTCAGCAGACACATGTCTGCTGTTTTTATTTGATTCTTATGTATTCGAGAGAAAATTTGATAAAATTTGTTTTCCAACTGTCGTTAAAATTGATTCAGGATGAAATTGCAGACCTATAATATCATATTCCGCATGTTTTAGAGCCATTACAATATTATCAGAAGTTTTTGCAATAATATTCAAGGGAGTTTCTTTGACAGAATTTATATCAACAATTAAAGAATGATATCTTGTTGCAGTGAAGGGATTATCAATATCTTTAAATAATAACTCATCCGGATCATAGATAATTTCTGAAGTTTTTCCATGCATGAGATATGGAGCTCCAATAACTTTCGCGCCAAATACCTCAGCAATTGCCTGGTGTCCCAGGCATATTCCTAATATTGGAACTTTACCAGCCAATTGAGCAATTGCAGGTTTTGAAACACCGGCTGCTTCCGGAGTTCCAGGCCCTGGAGAAATTATTACACGATCAAATTCCATTTGCCCGAGTTCTTCTACAGAAATCTGATCATTTCTGCAAACCGTCGATTCCGCCCCTAACTCTCCCAAATACTGGACTAGATTGTATGTAAAAGAATCATAATTATCTATCACAAGAATCATGAATTTTATAAAACTTTCTTATATTTTTAAAAAATCAAAAATATTATAGCACTAATTTAAATGCGGTCTTAGACTCATTTTTTAAACATGCTAACTTTATTTATCTAACCGGCCAGGTTTTTAGAAGCCTTCATTTTATTTGGTTCTAATGCTTTTTGAGCTAGGTTTTTAACTTTAATCATAGCCATATGAACCTGACCTACATCTTTCATTATCTCCCAATATCTATCAGAAGTTATAGATAAAGTTTGGGCGTCTTCCAGATTATTTGCCTGTTCTCTGGCATATCTTTGAACCAGCATTTTATCTATATGATCATTTGCTCCAACTGCCATTTTTATCTCCCGGATAACTTTGATAATTTTACATTATAAATTTCTCTTATTTATATAAAGTAAAATAAAATTTAAAAATTGCTAACTTTATAAAAAAAATCAGAAAAGTTTAAATTATCTAAAAACAACAGTTTTATTGCCATTTAATAAAATTCTTCTCTGCGCATGCCATTTTACAGCTCTGGATAATGTGATTGTTTCTAAATCCCGCACAGTTGCCGCAATATCATTCACATTAAACGTATGGTCAACGCTCTCAACAGCTTGTTCAATAATCGGACCTTCATCGAGATCTGAAGTAACGTAGTGAGCAGTTGCTCCAACAATTTTGACCCCTCTTGAATGAGCTTGAGAATAGGGCATAGCCCCTTTAAAACTC
>CAYZIV010000154.1:0-4517 GCA_964478475.1 uncultured Gammaproteobacteria bacterium
GAAAAGAAAACATATTTGAAAGAGGACGGATTTGGGATAAATTGGAAGAAAATATCAAATTCTTCAAGTGAATTTATTAAATTTTCATTGAAAGATCAAGCAAATGCAATAAATATAGCTGGTAAAACTATTGTTAATACAGCAAAACAGACAAAAGATTATCTTTTTAAAAATAGAGAAGAAAAGCCTGATATTTTGTCTGTTAAACCTTCTAAAGAAAGCTATAGTTTAGCTGCAATGCTTACAATTATTGGTTCTGTACCAAAGATTATAGGTGGAGCAAAACTTGGAAAAACCAATTTAAAAATTGCTGATTTCTTGATTGGTTCAGGATTTATACTAGAATCACTGGGAATGATGTCTACTGCAAACGCCAAGAAAGATTCCAGAAGACTTCCAGTCTTGCTTGGCGGACCTTTGAGGATTTTAGGCGACTTTAGACAGGAAAATAACTTTATGTTCGGTCTGAGAACATTAGGCGGAGCAACTTTTGAATACTACTATGCGATGATGAACAAGGAGGAAAACGGTGAGATTAAGAAAAATAAGGAGAAAAAATAAAAAATTGAACGACTAAAGTAAATTAAAAAAATTATTTTGCCTTAATCCTTCGTATAAAACGATTGAAACAGAATTGGATAAATTAAGGCTTCGCTTTCCCTGAAGCATAGGGATTGTATGGCTTTTGTCCGGATTTGAATAAATTAAATCCTCCGGAAGCCCTTTGGTTTCGCTTCCAAAAACCAGAAAATCACCTGATTTAAATTGAATTTCCGAATATTTTTTCGATGCTTTCGTGCTGAAATAATAAAAATTATTATCAGGGAAATTTTTTTCAAGTTCCGGTAATGAGGAGACGGTTTCAATTTTTACGTCATGACTATAATCGAGGCCGGCTCTTTTCATATATTTATCAGAGAGATGGAAACCGGGTTTTCCTGTTATATATAAAGAACTTCCGGTGCATGAGCACAGACGGATAATATTGCCTGTATTTTGTGGAATTTGTGGCTCGTTGAGCACAATTTTAAATTTCGCGTTTTTATGCATACTTATGATTTTATTAGACTATCAGCGGGTTTTTTATTAAATGTATTTAAAAATATGTTATAATTTCTCTTAAAATAATATTGTTATTTTATCAATAAAAATATATTAATAAAAATATTATAAACAGACTGTAGTTTTAATTTATTGAAGGTGAAATATGAAAACGATTGTAAAACAAGGTTCTATAATAAAAGCGGCATGTGATGTCTTAGTGGTGAATTTGTTTGAAGGCGCTAAATCTCCGGGAGGCGGAACAGGAGTTGTAGATAGTGCACTTGATGATCAAATTTCGATATATGTTATAGGAAAAGAAGGTTTTAAAGGAAAATTTGGCGAGATGTATGTTTTGCCTACATTCGGCAAAATTCCTGCGGATAAGGTTTTGATAGTTGGCCTTGGTAAATCGGAAGAATTTAGCTTAAATAAAATCAGAGAACTTTCTTCAAAGGTAATTAAAAAGGTTAAGAGTTTAAAGGCGAAAAATGTTTGCACTATACTTCATGGGGCTGGAAATGCACAGATGCCGGCTGTTGATTGTGCTCAAATGATTATTGAAGGCACAATTATTGGCGATTATGAATTTAATAAATATAAAACCCAAAAAAATGGTGATGAGAATAATAAAAAAATAGAAGTTTTCGAAATAGTAGAAATTGATCAAAACAGAATACCGGATATAAATACGGGTATTGAAAAAGGAAGAATTATTGCTGAGAGCGTAAATCTGGCAAGAAATCTTGTAAACGAGCCTTCTTGTGAACTAACTCCTTCAAAACTTGCTGAAACAGCTCTTTCCATCAAGGGATTCAACTGCAAAATTTATGAAAAAGAAGATATAGAAAAAATGAAAATGGGAGCTTATCTTGCAGTTGCAAAAGGAAGCAGTGAGCCGCTTAAATTTATTCATATGACGTATAAACCAATGGGGCATGTTAAAAAGAAAATTGCAATTGTAGGAAAAGGGATTACTTTTGATAGCGGAGGGCTTGACCTTAAGCCGCCAGCTTCTATGCGTACTATGAAAGAGGATATGTCAGGTTCCGCAGCTACGCTCGGGATTATGAATGCTATTTCTAAGCTAGAACCTGATGTTGAAGTTCATGGGATAATCGCAGCTTGTGAAAATATGCCGGGTTCCTGCGCTTACAAGCCAGGTGATGTTTTGAAAGCAATGAATGGAAAGACAATAGAAGTAGATAATACAGATGCAGAAGGTCGATTAACTCTTGCTGATGCTCTTTCTTATGCAGCAAATCAAGATGTAGATGAAATTATTGATGTAGCAACTTTAACGGGCGCATGCGCAGTAGCGCTCGGTAGTTATGCATCGGGAATTATGGGCAATAATCAGGAATTGATCGATCTTTTAATCACTTCTGCAAGTCAGGGTGGAGAAAGATTCTGGCAGCTGCCTCTTCTCGATGAGCATAAAGACGATCTAAAAAGCAGCATTGCTGATAAGAAAAATGTAGGAAGCAGATATGAAGGAGCTTCTACAGCCGGGGCTTTATTAAAAGAGTTTGTAGGCAATAAAAAATGGGCTCATATAGATATTGCAGGAACAGCTTATATTGATAAACCATTAAAAGAACTTTCAAAAGGCGCTACAGGCACTGGAGTCAGGGCTTTGATTAATTATATTTTGAGTTATTAAGCAATTAACAAAAAATTATTACGCAAAATTTTTCAAAACGCCCACCCTCCACACCCTTTAGAGGTGGAAAAGGCGAAGCCTTTTCAAATCTATATACATTTTGAAAAATTTTTTACGTATTTAAAAAATTTTTGTTTGTTTCTTAATGTAGATCTTAAAAATTTTATTTTTTATAATTTATTAAAAGAGCAAAAAACCGGCGATTAGCCGGTTTTTTAAATACTTAGCATAGGCTGGAATTGAACCAGCGACCTCGCGGGTATGAGCCACGCGCTCTAACCATCTGAGCTACTATGCCACAGCAAATTAATTATCTTATACATGATTTAAAATATCAAGATTATTCTTTTGCACCATCTGGGTTTTTTATAAAATCAATAGATATCCCCTGATCTTCCAGTGCTTTGATGAAATTTTTTGCAGCTTGCTTTTGAATATCTTGAGGTACAATCCTTAAAAGCTCAACAGATCTGGACAGGATAGGGTCTTTATCATACCACCTTATTCCATTGGCAGGTTTTACCTTTTCATAAAAAGACTCAATTGCTTCTTTTCCAACATGTTCTTCAATTTTTTTCAGAAAAATTTCAGCTTGTTCCCTGAGTTCATCCTGAAAATTGCGAAGCAACTCCATAACTTCTACTAACTGAGGATCATGGTCATACCAACGTTTGAATTTCTGTGTCATTATTAAAAACCTTTTGGCTTTATCGTAATACTATCGAGTAACCTGTATTTAAGCATAATTAAAATTTAATTATATTCTTAAACTTAATCGGTTAACTTTTATTATTGAGTATAACAAATATTAAAATAAATTATCACTTGTATTATTAATTTTAACATCAAGATTATTATCATTTAAATCAAATCTTTGAATATTTGCGCCAAGTCCTGAGAATTTTTCAATTAATTTTTCGTAACCTCTATCTACATGTTGAATGTCTTGGACTTCGGATATGCCGTCTGCGCAAAGTCCGGCAACTATAAGCGATGAGCCTGCTCTTAGATCTGTAGCAATAACTTGAGCCCCTGTCAACGATTTAACACCTTTTATAATTGCTTTATTGGATTCTTGTTGAACATCAGCTCCCATTCGCCGGAGTTCGCCGAGTTGCCTGAATCTGTTTTCATAAATATTTTCTGTGATAATACTTACTCCTTCAGCTTGCACAAGCGCTGAAATAAAAGGAGACTGCAAGTCTGTAGGAAATCCGGGATATGGTTGAGTAACGATATTGACAGAATTAAGTTTGTTTGGACAGGAAACTTCTATGCTGAAAGGATCAAGTATTGAAACTTTTCCGCCCATTTCAATTACTTTGCTTATTACTGCGCTAAGATGGTTTGGAAAAATGTTTCTTATAACAGCCTTTCCTCTTGTAGCTACAATGGCAGCAATATATGTACCCGCTTCTACTCTGTCAGGAATAGTTGTATAAGATAGCGGCTTTAAATCTTTTTGTTTTACTCCATTGATAATTATTTCAGAAGCGCCTGCCCCCGTAATATCAGCACCCATCGCATTAAGGAAATTGGCGAGATCGATGATCTCTGGCTCCTGCGCTGCATTGCTAAGAATTGTTGAGCCTTCAGCCAGGACAGCAGCCAGCATTATATTTTCTGTTGCGCCTGCGCTGGGTCTGTCTAAATAAATTTTTGCCCCTGTGAGCTTTTTAGCTTTTGCCACAACGTATCCGTTTTCAATTTTTATCTGAGCTCCAAGCGCTTCCAGCCCTTTGATGTGAAGATCAATTCTTCTTTCCCCAATTGAACATCCTCCGGGCAGAGCGACTTTTGCTTCGTGAAATCT